>CAIKXV010000193.1 GCA_903831455.1 uncultured Pseudomonadota bacterium
ATCGTGGCCGAACACTCCGTGGAGGAGGTCGGGTGCATCCACACCTGCCAGGGGCTGGAGCTGGAGCATGTCGGCGTGATCTTCGGCCCCGACCTCGTCATTCGCGAGGGCCGCGTGGTGATCAACCCCGAGGCTCGCGATCGCCACGACAAGACGATCAAGGGATACAAGGCGTGGCAGCAGCGGGATCCGCTCGCCGCGCGCGCGGCGGTGGAGCGCATCGTCAAGAACACCTACCGCACGCTGATGACGCGCGGGATGAAGGGCTGCTACGTGTACTCGGAGGACGCCGAGACGCGGGCGTTCTTCAGGTCATTCCTGCCCCGGTAGCGCCGCGCTGCCCCGAGGCCGGGGAGCCGACGCGTCGCGTGCCATCCGCGCAACGCGGCTGCGTTGTTCCCACCCCGTGCCCATTGACGTCCCCCACGCCGCTTCGTAACATTCCTCCATCGCCGATTTAGGACGAATTGCGGGCGATTCATAAATCCAGCTAAACAGTCGGTTCCAGTTCGCAGCCCCTGGAGTCCGGCCAGTCCGGACGCACAGGGGCTGTTTCGTTTCTGGAGCCTGCACATGATCCGCAATGGTCTGTTCTCTTCCGAGTCCGTTTCCGAGGGCCACCCTGACAAGCTGGCCGACCGCCTCTCGGACCGCATCCTCGACGCCTTCCTCGCCCGCGATCCGCGCGCGCGGGTGGCCTGCGAAACGCTGATCGCCGATGGGTTCGTGGTGGTGGCGGGCGAGTTCCGCACCCGCCACGAGGCCGACTTCGACGCGGTGCGCGACGGCGCCGAGGCGCAGGTGCGCGCGCTGCTGCGCGAGACCGGCTATCGCAGCGCCGACACCGGCATCGACCCCGATGCCTGTGAGGTGCGCATTCGCTTCAACCGGCAGTCCGACGACATCGGCACCGGCGTGGACCGCGCCGACGGTTCGCTGGGCGCGGGCGACCAGGGCCTGATGTTCGGCTACGCCTGCGACGAGACGCCCGAACTCATGCCCCTGCCGCTGGTGCTGGCGCACCGCCTGGTTCGCCAGCAGGCCACGCTGCGCCGCGCGGGCGCGCTGCCGTGGCTGCAGCCGGATGCGAAGTCGCAGGTCAGCGTGCGCTACGTGGACGGGCGCCCGGCGGGGGTGGAGACCGTGGTGCTCTCCACCCAGCACACCGAGGATGCGCCGGTGGAAGACCTCGCCCACGCGGTGCGCGCGTGCATCATCGACGCGGTCGTGCCCCCCGAGCTGCGCGCGCCGGGCTTTCGCGTGCTGGTGAACCCCACCGGCCGCTTCGTGACCGGCGGACCCAAGGGCGACACCGGCCTCACCGGCCGCAAGATCATCGTCGACACCTACGGTGGCGCTGCGCCGCACGGCGGGGGCGCGTTCTCGGGCAAGGATCCGTCGAAGGTGGATCGATCGGCCGCGTACATGGCGCGCTTTCTCGCGCGGCAGGTGGTGGCGCGCGGCTGGGCCCGGCAGGCGCTGGTGCAGGTGGCCTATGCCATCGGGGTGGTCGAGCCGGTGTCCTTCGCGGTGGAAACCTTCGGCACCCACACCGACGCGCGTCGGGACATCGCGGGCGCGTTGCTCGCCGAGTTCGACCTGCGCGCGGCGGCGATCATCGACCAGCTGGATCTCCAGCGACCGATCTACGAGCCCACCGCCGCCTACGGACACTTCGGCCGCACCGACGTGGCGCTGCCGTGGGAGGCCGACGTGCTGCCTGCCGATGCGTCGAGGGGGCAGGGCGCGGCGACGGCGACGCCGCCCGCGTCGGACGCGAGACGC
>CAIKXV010000194.1 GCA_903831455.1 uncultured Pseudomonadota bacterium
CCATCAGCAGGTAGAGCGACAGGAACTTCGCGATCGGCGGCGGGATCTCGAGGTTCGAGCGCAGCGCGCCGGCCATCACGCCGAACACGAAGAACAGGATCGCGGGGTCGAGCAGGTTCTGCATGGGGCCCTTTTCCTCGGCCCGAAGGGTAGTGCGTCAAGGCCGACCGGTGCGATCCATCGGATCTGTCCCCGGGCGGCAGGGCCGCGAGACCCGTCCGCCCTCGACGGCATCGGGGCCTGCCTCTCATCGGGCCTCTCCGCTGGCCGATGCACCGGACGGACGGCGCGAGCGGCCGTCCGGACCGATGCCGCCCCGGCGACCCGTTCCCGAGGAGGAGCTTCTCGTCATTCGATCGGGCAGGCGAGCCCTACATCCGCGCACCGCAACCGGCAGGCACGGTTATCCGACACGTGTCGCGACCGCTAAAGCCCCTGCCATCGAGGCGAGGCCCCACCCGCGGGGCCCATCGCGCCTGGCTGATCCCCAGGCACTCAGACGTGCCGACAGACCGCGACCGCGAACTGCGATCCCGCGTTGACCGTCCACGCCCACCCGCGCTGCAGGAGTCCGGGCGGCTCTCCGCGCGAGGCAGCCGCCTCGTCGCGGTGGGACAGCTCGTCGTCCCGACAGGCCACGAGCGTCGCATGCAGCTCGCCAAGCGCCGGATGGTCGACCAGCCGCTCGATCTGAGCGGCGTAGTGCCGATCGACGAACGACTCGACCGCCTCGATCGTTGCGTAGACCGCCCTCGGGCCAACCAGTGCTGGCAGGGCACCGGTCATCCAGCCGGCCAGGCGCCACAACGGCAGCAGGCGGCTTCGCGCCGAAGCGGGAAGCCATGCCTCGATCAAGTCGAGGTGGGACTGCTCGGTCCGGCCATGGCGCAGGGCAAACTGCCGAAGCGCCTCATCGCGGGCGAAACGCAGGATGGCGCGGTACATCCATACCGCGCCCGTCTCGCCCGCGTGGTCGGAGCGAAGCTCCGCGACGAGCCACCCCGGAAGGCGCGCGTCGCGCGCCTCCATCAGGCCTTCTTGGCCCAGGCGCTGCACCAGCCCTTGCCGGCGACCTGCTTCGCACCGAAGATCGGGCACCCACCCCAGGCGTCAGCAGCCTTGCCCTGGAACAGCGCGCAGTTCGCGCAGGCCTGGCCCTTCGCGTACTTGGGGAACTTCTTCGTATCGACGCGGCTCGCGTCGTGGACGTAACCCACGCCCACCGCCTGCGGGTCCTTCTCGTCGACCCGCGCCTGGGCATTCGCGGCGGTCGCCAGCCCGGCGCCACCCGCAGCCATCGTCAGCACAATCGTGCGTCGTGTCCTGTTCATGGAAGCCTCTCAGTCGTTGGAGATGTATCGGGGATGCCGTGGATCCTGCGGAAGCATGCGGCCCCCCACGCAAACGGAAGCGTGGATCGAAGCAGCCTTCCGACCCGAGCGCGGCATACCGCAGGCCTTGCACGGCGGTCAGGCTGCAGGAGCCTTCCCGCTGCGCTGGATGCGGACGTCCGGTCTGCCCACAGACATTACCGCACCCTCCGCGACCCATGCATCACCGACCCTGCTGTCTCGCCCCGGCACCCGAGGCCGGCGCCCGCAACCGGTGCTCGACTGCAAGCCGGCTGTCAGTCAGCCCCACTGGCCGGGCGCGCACGCACGCCGAGCGCGCGGTGTGCAGCCACCCCGATCACCGCACCGAGCAGCTGGGCGATCACGAAGCCGGGTACGTCGGCGGGCGCGATGCCCGCGAAACTGTCGCTGAACATGCGCCCGAAGGC
>CAIKXV010000195.1 GCA_903831455.1 uncultured Pseudomonadota bacterium
CGGCGGTCATCGAGCGGCTGAGCACCGAGGTGCGCCGGGTGCTGGCGATGCCCGAGGTGCGCGAGCGCTACGCGGCGATGATGCTCGAGGTGACGGGCACCGGCCCGGCGGACCTGCGCCGCGATCTCGCCGAGGGGCTGCGCAAGTATGCGGAGCTGGTGAAACTGGCCGGCATCGAGCCGCAGTAGCGGCCGGCTCGCGCGCGGCGGCCTCGGAGGTTGCACCCGCCGTGCAGACGGACATCGGACACGGCGACCGATCGATCTGGCGATCGGTCTGCAAGCGAGGGAGAGGGCAATGAACCTGAAGGTGCGGCGTGTGGTGACCGGCCACGATGCGAGCGGCCGGGCAGTGGTGAAGATCGACGAGGTCGCGAAGAACGTGGAGTCGCGGCGTGCGGGCATCGAGTCGGCGGTGGTGTGGTCGACCCACGGTTTTCCGGTGGACAACGACGGGGACGCCGACGGTTCGGCCCTGCCGCTGGGTACCACGCGCGAGAACGGCACGGTGTTTCGCGTGGTGCGCTACGAACCCGGCGTGGTGCCGCGGCGCCACCGCACCGATTCGGTCGACTACGCGGTGGTGATCTCGGGCTCCATCGACATGGAACTGGACGGCGAGACGGTCACGCTGCGCGCGGGCGACGTGCTGATCCAGCGCGGCACGATCCACAACTGGGTCAACCGGGGCACCGAACCCTGCCTGATCGCCTTCGTGCTGGTGTCGGCGAAGCCGGTGACCGCCGGCGGGCGGACGCTTGCGGCGGAGGGTTGAGGGCGAGGATGCGATGGGCCGAGACGTGCTCGGCTCGATCGGATGAGGGTTGGCAGCCGTTGCCCCATGAACGGTGGATCGCTCGCCGGTTTCGTGATCCTGCACCGGCGGATGTCGGTGGGGGGCGGGAGCGCCGAGCATGGAGCGAGGGGCGTAGCCTCGCGGCCGCGTGCGAGCCGGGCGCGCCCCGAGCCGTCGAGGACCCGATGGCATGGATACTCAGTCCGACAGGCATGGCGGCGGGGGATCCATGCCGACGAGACGTGTCGAGAGACTCAGGCGCAGCGTCAGTACGCTGCCGCAGGGGTCCATCCCGATGTGCTGGAAACTCAGCGTGTCGGCCCCGTCGTACTCGATGCGCTGGGGCTCCCATGGGCTGCCGCGATAGGTGTAGGCCGTCCACGCCCAGTCCGCGACGGCTGCGCGACCCTGCGTGAAGGAGAGTTCGCGGGGGAAATATGTCGAGTTGCAGCCCCCGCCATAGCAGCGCGACCACGGGGCGATCGTGGAGCGGGCGACCCATCGTCCGGGTTCCGGACAGGACACCTCGACGTCGGTCCGCGCAAGGTCGCCCGCTGGCGCCAGCCACCGGACGTGGGGAGAGGGCGGCCCGCCGACGCGTTCGATCGGTGCGAGTTCGCGCAGCCCGGGGGCCGAGGCCGCCGGGACGAGGTCGCCCGCGGGTACCAGCGGGTCGATGATCAGGGGCGCGAGGGCGAGCGGATCGGCCTGCCCCACCGGGCGGGTGTGGTCGTAGTCATGGGTGGGTGAGAGGCGAAGATCGCTGAACCGGGCGATCGGGGCACTGCGCCCGCCCGGCGTGACATGGACTCGATCGGTGATCGCCTCCAGGAGTACGCCGAGCTGGCCGACGTTTCGGTACGTGATGCCCGAAGTGCAGCCGGTCTGCGCCACTTCGCGGCGCGTGACGGCCAGACCGGCGCGCGCGGCCTGTTCGATGCGGCCATCGAGCGCCGGTTGCGAGTCGTATACCGGAGCCAGCTCCCGGACGTAATCGACCAGCGCCCACGCTGCACCCTGGGTGTCGATCAGACCGACAACGTCCGGGAAGCCGGCTGCACAGCCGGCGTGCGAACGACGGTCGACCAGGCATCCGAGTCCTGCGTCCGGATCGTGCCGCGCGCCATCGGCCGCAAGCGGGGCGTCGAATGCGCCTGCGGTATCGACAGACTGAACGGGTGCGGCCGGTTGCAACTGGAGGGTGACGCGCTGCCACGCGAGGCGCCCGGCCTCGAGGTAGCGCCAGCCCGGGGGAAGACCCGAGGCGAGCCGGAACGGGACATATCGAACATGGAGCAGGGTGGGGTGGCGCGTGTGAAGGGCGGGCGAACTATGGGTAAACCTGCCGTTCGCATCCGCGGTGAGTGTCCATACGAGGCGGCGCGGATCGGTCTCGCCGGACAGCATCGTCGCCTGGTCCAGCACGAAGAGGGCGCGCGAAGCGCCCAGGCTGCGCAGGTGCGCGGCGAGCCTGCTTGCGAGGACGGGTGCCTGCTCGGCGTAGCGCTGCGAGGCGATGGCGATGACATGCGCCTGCGTCGCAGCGGCCGGCAGTTCGGCGAGAAGCAGCTGGACGCCCGCCGCCTGGGCCGGTACGGCCTCGTGACCCGGCAAGGCGGTGAGCGCGTCGCGAGCAAAGCCGATGCTCGCCAGCACGGCGGACTGCACGGCTGCACCTGCAGGCGTGTCCTGGGTCTGGGTGACCAGCAGGACGCGCGGGTGACTGCGATTCCACTGCGCGCCGACCGGGGGGGCAACCAGCAGGGCCAGGAGTACGATCGCCGGGAGTGCGCGAGCGATGTCGCGCGAGGCCGTACACGCGGGTTGCCGTCGACGAGCGGATCGATTCACGCGCTGCATGGCGTGGAAGTGTTCCGCGGCCTGCGATCGCATGCCACCGCGCTGCAAGGGTCTTGCAGCGGATTACCGCCGTGGCGTGTTCAGGTTGCGCAGCAGCCAGCAGGGTCGCCCGAGAACCATGGGGACTCCCGAGAGCGCCTCGGCTTCGTCGCGAGCCAGCCGGGGGACGAGGACCGGGGAGATGCCCGCATCGGTTGACAGCCCGTCGAGCCGGAAGCCCTCCCTGACCTGGGAGACCCAGCGGAGCACGACCGGGGCCGCGAGCGTCATGCGCAGCGCGATCGGGCCGGTTGGATCCTCGATATCGCAGAGCGAGACCACCAGCAGATCGCCTCGCAGGCACCAGGGCGCCATCGCGTCGTCGCTGACATGGACGAGCACGTGCGCGGGTTCGCGCGGCGCGTCCGGATCGGGCTCGAGTCCCGCGAGCACCCGGGGATTGATGGCGATGGCGAGTGGCGAATACGGGCGGTCGAGGTCGGGCAGCGGCTGGAGCTCGGCCAGTTCGGCTCGCCGTACCGAGCGCTCGTCCACCAACCGGGTGAGGTCGATGGTGCGCGGCGATGCAAACAGCAGGTCCTCGGGTGCGAACCGGTAGCGCTGCGCGAGCACGAGCAGCTTCTCGAGCGTGGGCCAACCGGCGCCGGTGAGCCATTTCCGGGCGGCAGCAGGCGTGACGCCGCAGATCCCGGCGAGCGCGGTGGCGCGGGCCGCGATTCCACGAGGCAGGTCTCGCTGCTCGTCGAGGAGGCGCGACAGGTTGGTCGCGAAGCGAAGCCTGAGGTGCTCGTTGCTGGGCCGCCCGCGACGACCGGAGGGCCCCGAGGCCTCACCGTCGGCGCCGCGGGGAGGGGGCGTTCGCGCAGCCATGCGAAAGAGTATCAAGAGCCGGATGCGCGAATTCTCCCACCCGGTGAGCGGTTTGTCCCCCGGAAGACGCTGCTGTGTCAGGGCCTGACGGGTGCGGTATGCGTCTGCAAGCGGTGGTACTTTCAGTATTGACACATACTTTAAGTATTCACAGAATGGATTTCCACCCGGTGCGACCAGAGCGCCGGGTGTGCACCAAGACGGCACTGTCCGTACGTCGCCATCCCGCCCCGTGTCCTTCAACCCAGGAGTCGAATGATGCCGATGCCTCGCAAGCGAACGCCCGGCCGCGCGGGTGCGCGCGCAGCCTCCACAGCAGGCGGCGTCGCCGGTAACCCCGACGTCGAACCGGCCGTCGGCGCATCGGGTGCCGGGTGCCCGCCCGGGCTTGCGCGCAACGCGACGGAGCGTACGCACCTCGATCTGGTGCAGCTGAATCTCGCCTACCTGCACGTGGCGCGCGAACTGTCCCGCTCCTCGCGCGAGCTGGCGATCACCCGCCTGGGGCTCGATGCCGAGGCCTGCGCCGCCCTCGACCGGCTGTCGGTCGAGGACCTCCATGTGCTGGCGAACTCCCAGGGGTTGCTGTTCACGCTGCGCATCGATGCGGTCGCCCTGATGGAAACCGCGCGTCTTGCACGCGTCGATCACGCGGCCTTCGAGTCTCGGCTGCTCCTGTCCAGACCGCGCACGTGAGCATCCGGCTGCGCATCGATACTGGCCCGGTCGCCGGATTCGGCGACCGGCTCGCGCTCGCCGAGCGCCTGATCCGGGCGGGCGCCCGCTCGTCGGTCGTGAACGAGGCGCTCGAGACTCGTGGCGCGTTGCGGGTGCTCGTCACGCGGATGCATCGCGCGATGCGACGGCCGGATCGCCCACGTGGCCCCCTGCCAAGCGATATCGGCGAACTGCTCGGAACGCGAGCGATCCGGCTCGAAGCCTCGGCCTTCCTGTCGTGCTGGGATCAGTTGCGTGCGGCGGGCCACGATCCCGGACTTGCCCTGGCCGACGCGTGGGAGGCCACCCGAGTCCCGAGTCCGCCGCGGCTGAAGGTACGCCGCCTCACGATCGACCATGCGTGGGTCCTCGCCCGCGAACGTTACCAGCTGGTGGTCCGTCGCTGCACCTGCTGCCGTGCGCACTGGTACGAGGCCGCCGCAATGCCGACAGGGCCCTCGGTCGCCCGGAGCGGCATCATGTGCAGGGACCGGGGCGCGGATCCGTCCATCGACTCCCCGCCGCTCGCGCCGGCCGTCGATCCCCGGTGTCCGCATTGCCATCCTCCGCTCGGGACCTCGGCTGCCGCACCGGATCGGCGACAGGCCTCGGCTCCGGGCGGCGACGCGAGGGCAGGCTGGCGCTGGCAGCCCTCGGATGCGCTCGCTACGCTGGCCGACCGGTTCCGGGTGGCCGAAGCGCTGATTGCCGAGGGCGCCAGGCTACCCGTGGTCGCACACCTCACGTCGTTGCCAGCCGGCGGGGTTCTCCGCCAGCTGTACATCGAGGTCGCCGGCGAACGCCCGCGCCAGGGTGCGCTTCCGCAGCTCGGGGCTCACATCCTGTCGTCCGGGCGCCTGCGACTCCAGTCGAGCGTTCTCGTGGTCACCGCGAGTCGCCTGCTCAACGCCGGAGTCCCGGCCTCGCACGCCCTGCTCGGTGCGTGGAGAACCTACCAGAGGGTATTCGGCGACCGGGCGAGCTTCGACATCAACGCCGCCGCGCTTGTCGTCCGTGCACGAAGGCACCCGGATTTCCAGCTCGTCACGTGCCACCGATGTCGGGCCGAGCACCTCGCGCTTCGATCCGATCTCCCGAACCAGCGCTGCCCGGTATGCCGCAGCCTGCGGATGGCCGAACGTCGCGACATGTCCGCGCGCGCGCGCGAGTCGGCGGGTCCCCGCCTGCCGGTGGCGCCCGGCGGCTGACCATGCCGCGCATCGTCATCCCGGCGCAGTGCCTGCAGCAGCGGTTGGCCCAGCATGCTTCGCAACTGGGCGCGATCGCGTCGGCCGGGGAGTGGCCGTTGCCGTGGTTCCGTCGCATCGTGGTACCCACGATCGTCGCGATCATGCGCCGGATCGACGGGCTTCCGTCCCCGATCCCGACCAGGAACGAAAGCGGGATGGCATGGGCCCTGTCGCTCGCCCTGCAGGCGATCCGCGCGCTCGAGAGTGCGCCGGGCCTTCGCCGGGAAGACCTCGTCCGGCGGCAGGTTCGCGCCCTGGCAGCGGCACTGGTGGCCGGTAGTGCCCGGATCGATGAACAGTGGATGGCGGTGGGTCCGGAAGGTCGTCGCATGGGTGGCGGAGCCGAGCCGCTGTCGGCCTGTGTGTTGCGGCTGGGCCTGAGCCGCTATCACGCGCAGCACAGACCGTCCGGCCACGGGTCCCGGGCCGATCGCACCGAGTCCGCATTCGCATGGCTGATCCGCGATCTGCCGCCGCATGTAATCGGCAACCTCGCGGGCGACGGCGGAGACGACCTGCCGGCGGTACTGGCGCGGGCGCGGGAACTGCGCGAGGTACCCGTGATTCCCCGTTGCGCCGAGACCGCGGCGATGGCCGAACTGGTGAGAAGCGGGTGCTGGAGGGTCAATCGGCGAAAAGGTCGACTGTGGTGGATCGATCGCCGGCTCTTCCTGGTGTGGAGGACCGGCGCGCGGGAAATCGCCCGCCACTGCGGGACGGCGGATGAGATCGAGTCCGCGGCAGATACCCTCCTGCCTCGCCTTCAGTCGATGGGCATCGTTCGCGGCGGAGTACACGCCCGCTCGACCCCATGGACAACGGGGATCGATGTCGTGGAGCTGAACGACCCTGCCGAGTGGCTCGCACTGGCTGCGTGCGCCGATGCGCCTGCCACGAATGGCCCGGCTTCTGCGCTTGCCCCACCGCGATGAGCGACCAAGCGTCCCCGGGAATCGTCGTCGCGCGAGCGCTGGTCTGGTTGCTCGGCGTGTACGCCGTGGTGCTGCAGGCAGGCCTGCAGCAGGGGGCGGTCTTGCTGATGGCCTTCGGACTCGTTCCGTTCGCTTGCAGGTGTGCCGGAATCGCCGTGGATCGATGCTCCGGACAGGACCGCGCGCGACATCGACCCGCACTGGCCGAGGTCGTCCGGCGTGCCCGTGCGCGCCCGGACATGCAGTGGCTTGGGCACGGCGAACAGTGGACACCGGCGCGGGCGGCAGGCTCGACGCTCGACGCTTCCCGCCCCGAGGCGAACGCCGCGTGGCGCGCCTCGCAGGCGCGCGCGATCCATGTGCCGCACGCGGTACTGTCCTCCCACGTGCTGATCCTCGGGCAGACCGGTTCCGGAAAGACTCGCCTTGCGAGCCTGCTGGCGACCAGCTTCATCGCGCGCCATCCTGACGGCGCCCTGATCCTGCTCGACCCCAAGGGCGACGAAGGGTTGAGGACTGTCCTTCGGAGGGCGTGCGAGGCATCCGGTCGTTCGCAGTCCTTCCTCGAACTCGACCTTGCCCGGCCAGCGCAATCGGTGCGCTTCGACCCGATGCGCAACCACGTGCGTACGACCTCGCTCGCCTCGCGGGTGTCCGCGCTGCTGCCCGATGCCCGTGCCGGATCGCCGTTTGCCGCGTTCGCCTGGCGCGAACTGCTGGTGCTCTCGGACGCGATGCTCTACACGAGTGCCCGCCCTACGCTGGCCGCGCTGCGCGCAGCGGTGGAGGGCGACGGCCGTGCGCTGCTCGGTCGAGCGCTGGAGGTGTGGTCGACTCGCGCGCCGCCGGCGGCGACCGGGGCCTTCACCCGGTCGCAGTGCTTCCGGGCGCCGGATCGCCTGGTGGCCTTTTACCGGGCCATGGTGCGGGAGCGGCCTGCCTGCGCCGAGCCTGTGATCGACGCGCTGATCGACGTGGTCTCCCATGATCGGGCGCACCGCTCCAAGATGATCCAGTCCCTCCTGCCGCTGATGGCAGCGCTGACCAGTGGCGAGTTGCGTGCCCTGCTGTCGCCCGCCGAGGACCCGGCTGATGCGCGACCGGTGTTCGACAGCCGGAAGGTCATCGACCAGGCGCGCGTGTTCTATGTCGGACTCGATGTCCTGAGCGATGCTGTCGTCGGGGGTGCCCTGGGTTCCCTGCTGCTGGCCGATCTCGCGCAGGTGGCGGGGCAACGCACCCGCGTGGGCGGCGCGCCCGTTCTGGTCATGATCGACGAGGCGGCCGAACTGGCTGGCGAGCCGCTGCTGCAACTGCTGAACAAGTCGCGGGGCGCGGGATTCCAGCTGGTGCTGGCAGCACAGACCGTGCACGACTTCGAGGCTCGCCTGGGAGGTGCCGCGATGGCGCACGCGCTCCTGGGCAATCCGGGCAACCTGATCGCGCTACGGACCTCGGATGCAGGGACTCAGCGGTTCTTCACCGAAGCGCTGCCGCCGATCGACCGCCAGGAGCGTTCGCGGAGCGGGTCGATGACGACCCGCTCAAACAGCAGCGGTGCCCCAGGGGCCGCCACCTCCGGCTGGCAGGCGCGACGTGCACAGGTCGAGTGGGTGCCGCCCGGCGCGCTTTCGCAGCTGCCCGATCTGCACTTCTTCGCGCGAACGGCTGACGGTCGGGTGTGGCGCGGAGCCCTTCCGCTGCTGGCCGCGGATGCGTGAGGGTGGGCTCGGTCCGGACACTGGCGCTCGGGTGCCTCGCAGCCTGCCTGCTTGCGATGTTGGGCAGTGCCGGCGATGCCGAGCGGGGCATTCGACTGTGGTGCGAGGGAACGGCTCGCTGGCTCGGGGAAGTCCGTGCGAAGGCCCATTGTGCCGAGGCTCGGCGCTGGATCGCATCCTTCGAGGGGACGGGACCCGCGGCGACGCCCCAGTCGACGGTGAGTCGGCCGGGGCCATGGGCTGCGGTCGAGTTGGCGGTGCTGCGAGCGTTGTCGCTCCAGACCTGGGGTTTACTGATTCTTCCGCTGTGGGTGGCCGCCCTTCTCGACGGGTGGCTGTCGAGGCGAACCGATGCGGGCAGCCGCCACACCTACCCTGAGCGAGCCGCCCTGGCCACCCGCGGAGCAAGGGGAGTGCTCGGTTGCCTGCCGACGATACTCGCCTGGCCGATGCCGGTACCTGTTCTCGTGCTGCCGGTCATGGGGCTTCTCGCGGCAGCTCTGTCGTGGGTATGGGTACGGCATCGCCCCGGCGAGGTGCGCTGATGTGATGGGCTGCACGAGGCATCCACGATGCTGGCGTGCGCAGCCGACGAACGGGACCGCCCGCCTGTGTGGGCCCCTCGAGGCATTCCTCTGGTCGGCCACGACTCACGCCAGCGTCGCCAGCGCCTCCGACTTCTCCAGCCAGCCCGCCTCGGCGGCCTCGAG
>CAIKXV010000196.1 GCA_903831455.1 uncultured Pseudomonadota bacterium
GGGATGGTGAAGAGAAGTGAATACTGACTCGTGGGCCACCGTGTCCGGAGTGGATGCCGACCCCTCCGTACCCGTGGCGCCAGTGACCGCGATCGGCCATCGCTGGCGCCGCACTTGCCAGCGAGACGGCCACCAGCAGCACGGCGTTGGCCGCGGCACGAGCACGGTTCGATGGCGGGATGGCTCTTGCAGACATGGTTTCCTCCGGTGGCCCGCGCGACGATGAGCCGGTATGCACTTCCAGTAACGTGGCGACCGTCCCCGAAGTCGACCGGTCAGGTGCAAGCGTTGATTGCGGCCGTTACAAACGGGAAACATCTGTCAGCCAAGGGCGCGGGCGAGAGGCTCAAGACAACGCATTCCGCACACACACCTGCTCCCGGCGCAGATCACGTGTACGAGCGCCCCTCCGCGTACCCCGCTGATCCCGCGGCGCGGTCGGCCACGCACGGCGCAACATTTCAACCGGGCGGCCGCAGTGGTTCGGCGCGATGGATCCGATCCCGGCCCGATCACCCAGACCGCTCGCATCCGCAAGCCGTCCACGGATTGCGGCGGAGGATCGCTCGACGCGACCGCACCGGCGGATCGGCCAGGAGGACGACTTCCGGCCGCCCCCACCCACGGTGTATCGTGACCCTCGCCGTACACCATCAATCGACTCGCCGCGACCGCAAGCACCCGAACGGCACTGCCCGACGATCGATCAGGAGGACACCATGACCGCACGCGGTACCCCTGCCTTCATCGGCCTCGCGCTCGCCGGCTTCGCGTTCCCGGCCGCCGCACAGCCGGAATTCCCCGTCAAGCCGGTGCGGATCATCGTGCCCTCTGGCGCCGGGGGCGGCACCGACACCACCACGCGGGTCGTGGCACCGAAGATGGACGAGTTCCTCGGACAGCGCGTGCTCGTGGAGAACCGGCCAGGTGCAGGCTCCATCGTCGGCAGCGAATTCGTCGCGCGGGCCGCGCCCGATGGCTACACGCTGCTCACCGCGATCAGCAGCATGACGATCCAGCCCTCGATGACGAAGAACCTGCCGTTCGATCCGGTACGCGACTTCGCACCGATCACCCAGTTCGTGTCACTCGCCAACATCCTCATCGGGCACCCGTCGATCCCGGCGAAGAACCTGAAGGAACTCATGGCCCTGGCCCGTGCCCGTCCCGGATCCTTCGAGTTCGGGTCGGCGGGCACGGGCTCCAACCTGCACCTGAGCATGGAGATGTTCCTGTCGATGGCCGGGCTGAAGATGGTGCATGTGCCCTACAAGAGCGCCAACGTCGCGGTCGGCGACGTGGTCGCCGGACACCTGCCGCTGATGGTGATCAACACCCTCGCGGGCATGTCGCACGTGAAGGCTGGCCGTGTGCGCGCGTTCGGCGTCACCAGCGCCACCCGCTCGAAGATGCTGCCCGACGTCCCGACCATCGCCGAGCAGGGCGTACCGGGCTACGAAGCCGTGCAGTGGTACGGGCTGATGGCACCGGCCGGCACGCCGCGCGACGTGGTGGCGAAGCTGCACAAGGCGGTCGCATTCTCGCTGCGCGACCCGGTGGTACGCGAGCGCCTGATCGAAGGCGGCGCCGATCCGGTCGGCAGCCCACCGGAGGAGTTCGCCGCGCTGGTGCGAGCCGAAGTCACCAAGTGGGCAGGCGTGGTGAAGGCGGCTGGCCTTCGGCCCCAGTAGCCGGGTATCCGCCGGTGGCGTGCTCGCCGCCGCTGCATGGCGGCGCGAGGCCCAAGCCGACGGACCCCGCGGTGCCCGCGGGACCGCGACCGGCGGCGGCGAACGCCGCTGCGCCACGCGCGCGGGGCGCGCCGCGCCGGGCGGACTCGACTAGAACAGGTTGAGCTTCGGCGCGAAGGGCGTGCCCGCCGGGGGCCTCTCCTGCTCGACCGGGCGCAGGTAGATGTCGTAGAGCAGCAGCCAGCGTCGCGTATCCGGGTCGGCGACAGGTTCTACGCCATGGAACGAGTTGTCCGTCTTGAAGAAGGCGAACATCGAGTTCGGCAGGAAGGGATTGGTATGCAGTCTCGAGAACGCCTCTCGCCTGTGATGTGACAACCCGGGACACGTGAACCCCGGATCGTTCGGCAGGTAGATCGACGTGCCCAGATGCCGCTGCGACTCGTCCGGCGGCAGGTAGAACAGCATCGTGATGACCTTGCGCGGGGAGTCGGTGTGCGGACCGAGCTTGTAATTGGTGATGTCCTGCACCAGAAGCAGTTCCTCGCTGAAGCGCACGTTCTGGCCCTTGAATCGCTCGCGGATGAGCGGATCGAACTTCCCCAGCACCAGCGATGAAAAGCGTCCACTGGAGAGCCAGTCACGAAACCCTGTCCAGAACGCCCGCTTGGCATCCGGCAGCGTTGCGAGCTGCTCGTCCTCGAACCCGAGCACGAAGCGCTCCTTGTAGCCCTTGACCGGACGCGCCTGTTCGATCGGAACCATCACCTCCGGATCGGGAATGTTCCGCTGCAACTGGCTGTAGAAGCCCTGCGGGAACACGTCGTTGATGTAGAAGTGGGGAAAGGGAAACATGCTGAATGGAACATTCCCCACCTTGTAGGCCAGCTGCAGTTCGGCTTCGCTGAACATCAGGTCACCCTCGCAGTACTCGGTCATGGGTCGTGCTGCTTCCGACCGGCCTCGATTATCGCCGCTCGCGGCGCCGAGGCCCCGGGTCGCCGGCAGCGCGGCGAACGCCGGGCTATGGCCCCTCGATCCTCGCCGTCTTCGCCACCCGGGTCCATCGCGCGATCTCGGCGCGAGTAAGCGCCTCGTGCTCCTCCGGTGTATTGCCGACGCGCTCGGCACCGAGATCGGCGATGCGCCGGGCTACCGTCGGGTCGTCCATTGCCGCGAGGGCTGCACTTCGCACCCGATCGACGATCGGGCGCGCCGTCCCGGCAGGCGCGAGCAGTCCGAACGGGCTGGTCACCACGAAGTCGGCAAGCCCGGCCTCGAGGGCGGTAGGCACATCGGGCATCGCGGGTGAACGCCGACTGCCGGTCTGGGCGAGCATCCGCAGCCGACCCTCGCGTACCGGGCCGACGACCCCCGGCAGCGCGGTGATCAGCATCTGCACGTGCCCGGCCATCAGGTCCACGGCGGCAGGGCCCGCGCCCTTGTAGGGCACATGCAGCATGCGCGTACCGGAGATCGCATTGAGATACTCGGCCGCCATGTGGCCGAGCGCCGCGTAGCCGGGGCTCGAATAGGCGAGTTCCCCGGGACGCTTGCGTGCGAGCGCGATCAGATCCTTCACATTGCGTGCCGGCAAGGACGGATGCACCACGATTGCCGAGGGAACCTCGGCGAGCACGGTGATGAAGGCAAAATCGCGCACCGAATCGTAGGGCAGCTTCCTCACCAGCGCCGGATTCATCACGAAACTCGCCGACACCATCAGCAGCGAGTAGCCGTCGGGCGCCGCCCTGGCCACCGCCTCGGTACCCAGCACGCTGCCCGCGCCGCCGCGGTTGTCGACGACGACCGGCTGCCCGAGCGCCTCGCCCATCCGCGGGGTGAGGCTGCGCGCGAAGATGTCCACCGGCCCCCCGGCGGAGAAGGGCACCATCAGGCGGACCGGCTTTCGCGGATAGTCGGGGGCGCCCTGGGCGAGTGCCAGGCTCGCCAGCAGACACAGCGCAGCGCCCGATGCCCACGCCACCGCGGGCGCTGCGGCCCCACCCGGGCTGCCGGCTGCCCGCTCCGGTCCGCCGCAGGTGCTCATGCCGCTCGCCGGGCCGCGTCGATCAGCGACTCGGCCAGCGCCACGTTGGAGGGGTCGGGCCGGATCATTCCGGCATCGATCCGCCGGTTCACTTCGAGCACCGCCGCATTCGCGGGCACGGGTACGCCCAGCGCCCGGCCCTTGTCCACGACCACGCCGGTGAGCGACTGCACCTCGGTGCGCCGACCCTTCACGTAATCCTGCAGCACCACGCCGCGCGCCTTGCGCGCATTGGGCCCCAGGTGCCCCAGTACCGCGCGCAGCAGTTTTTCGATCGTCTCGTCGGTGGACCCGTGGAACTGCTCCGGCGCGAAGCCGAAGATCGGCTCCAGGCGCAGCCCGGCGGCTGCACCCACCGCCACGGTCTCGCGACCCACTTGGATGCACAGGCGGAAGACCTCCGGCCGGTCGGTGGCCTGCCAGGACTGCAACCCCAGCATGCCGAACACCGAGAGGATCATCGAACTGTTGACGAGCTTGGTCCACTTCGCGCCGCTGATGTTCTCGCTGATCGATACGCTCGCGGTGCAGCGCATCGCCTCCTCCAGCCACCGCAGCCGCTCGCTGCGCCGACCGTCCAGCTCGCCGAAGCCCAGCCACGTCGTGCTGCGGGTGGTGTTGCGCTGGACGAGGCCGGGCGTGAATACCTCCGCCGACAGTTCGACCACGCAACCGAGCGTGCGCTCGCGCCCGACGATCGAGGCGATGTCCTCGTCGCACATGCCATTCTGCAGGCCGACCATCATCCCGCCCTCGGCGAGCCACGGCCGGATCAGTTCGGTCATCCAGCGGGTGTCGTAGCCCTTCGAAGCGAGCAGCACCACATCGTAGGTCTCGCGCGCGTGCGCGAGGTCGCACACGTGCCGCGCGGGCAGCCGGACGGTGAAGTCGTCGTCGGACATCACCACCCGCAGCCCGCTCGCGTTGACGGCATCGACATGCGCGGGCCACTGATCGACCAGGGTCACGTCGTGCCCGGTGCGCACGAGGTCGGCCGCGACGCTGCTGCCGATGGCACCGGCTCCCAGCACTGCGATCTTCGGTGCCATCGTGTCCTCCGGATGATTGGCGGGGTCGGGCCGCTACCGCGCCACGACCTCGTGCAGAAGCGTGTTCTTCGCGAGCAGCGCCTCGTCGATCGGGATGCCCAGGCCCGGGCCCTTCGGCACGTCCACGTGGCCCTCGCGCACCCGGAACTCGCTGTCGGGACACAGCGGGTCCTTGACGTGCGCATTCAGCCCGAACACGAACTCCGCCGCGCCCATCATCCGCGCGGCGGGCGTGCTCGCGTGGAAGTGCGCGCCGGCCGCCGCCTCGAGCTGCGACTGTACTGCCAATCCACCGCAGTTGAGTGCGATATTGGCCGCCTCGGCCAGTGCCGCGATCTTCTTGCCGGCGGTCAGGCCGCCTACCTTGTAGAGCTTGATGCACAGCGCGTCGACAGCCCTCGCCTCGGCCAGCGCCCAGGCATCCTGCAGCGTGAACACCCCCTCGTCGGCCATGACGGGAACACCGGCAGCCACCCGCCGGATCTCCGCCAGGCCGCGGAGGTCCCGGCGCTCGATCGGCTGCTCGATGTAGCCCAGCCCCATCGGCTTGAGTTCGGCGATGGCCAGCAGGCTGTCGGCAAGCGTCCAGCCCGTGTTCGGATCGATCCCGATCATCACGTCGTCTCCGAGCGCGGCCCGCACCGTCTCGAACACCTTCACGTCGTGTCGCCAGCCTCGCCGATCGGCCATCTTCAGGCACAGCACCCGGATCCCGAA
>CAIKXV010000197.1 GCA_903831455.1 uncultured Pseudomonadota bacterium
CGAGCGCCGAGGAGCGTCACGACAGGGCCGGCCCGCTGAGGTAGTCTCGCGCTCTTCGCCCGCCCGCACCCGCACCTCCACTCGTCATGACAGACGCTCCCGCCCCTCGTACCGTTCGCCACTGCGTCGACCACTGGGCCGAGGCCACGCCCGATGCGCCCTATCTCATCGCGCCCGAGACCGGCGCGGTGATGACCTACGCACAACTGCAGGGGCATTGCCGGGAGCTCGCGCGCGTGCTGCTGATGAACGGCATCGAGCCCGGCAGCAAGGTCTCGCTGATGATGCACAACGGCTACCAGACCGCCCGGCTGCTGCTGGGCGCGATGTACGCCGGCATGGTGGTGCAGCCGATCAACCTGCTCGCCCAGCCCTCCCAGTTGCGCTACGTGCTGGAGCACTCCGACACCCGCGTCGTGTTCGCCGCGCACGAGTTCGTCGAGCGCCTGCGCGAACCCCTCGAAGCCCTCACGGCCGCGGGCACTCGCGACGTGGCGGTGTTCCCGCTCAACCCCGACCAGATCGACCTCTTCGACGACCCGTACATCGCGCACATGCCGCTGCCGCCGGTGGCCGAGCCCGACGAGGCGCTGCTCATGTACACCTCGGGGACCACCGGCGTGCCCAAGGGCGTGGTGCAGACGCATCGCGCCGTGGTCTCCGGCGGGTGGTTCACCTCGCAGGCCCATGCACTCACGCCCGCCGATCGGGTGCTCTGCGCGCTGCCGCTCTACCACATCAACGGCCAGATCGTGACCACGGTGGCGCCGCTGGTGCACGGCGGGTCGGTGGTGATGCCGCATCGCTTCTCGGCCTCGAACTTCTGGTCGCTGGTCGCCGAGCACCAGTGCACCTGGATCAACGTGGTCCCCACCATCATCGCCTACCTGCTCAACGGACCCGACCCGCGCGAACTGGGCCTGGACATCTCCCGCGTGCGCTTCTGCCGCTCGGCCTCGGCGCCGCTGCCCCCGGAGCAGCACCTCGCCTTCGAGCGACGCTTCGGCATCGGCGTGATCGAGACGATGGGCCTGACCGAAACCAACGCGCCGGCGTTCACCAATCCGCTCGACCCGGCGCGGCGCAAGGTGGGAAGCCCCGGCCAGGCCTACGGCAACGAGGCGCGCATCGTCGATGCGCAGGGGAACGCGCTGCCCCCGGGCACCCCGGGCGAGATCATGCTGCGCGGGGACAACGTGATGAAGGGCTACTACAAGGCGCCCGACCTCACCCGCGAGGCCTTCGATGCCGAGGGCTGGCTGCACACCGGCGATGTCGGCTACCTGGACGAGGACGGCTTCGTGTTCGTCACCGGCCGCATCAAGGAGCTGATCATCAAGGGCGGCGAGAACATCGCGCCGCGCGAGATCGACGAGGCACTGCTCCGCCACCCGGCGGTGCTGGAGGCGGCGGCCGTGGGCATTCCGGACACCAACTATGGCCAGGAGATCATGGCCTGCGTGATCCTCAAGCCCGGCGCGCAGGCGAGCGCCGACGACCTGCGGGAGTTCTGCCGGGGCGAACTGGGCCCCTACAAGACCCCGAAACTCATCCGGCTGGTCGATGACCTGCCCAAGGGACCCTCGGGCAAGGTCCAGCGACTCAAGCTCGCCGAGCTCGCCTGACGCGGAGCCGGGCAAGCGCGCCCACCGGGGGGGCGTCCTGGCGCCGGGCGCAGGCGGTGCGCCCTCGCCCCGTCTCGCGGGCACGGATACCCGGCCATGACGCCACCGGCCCCGGGCCGGGGCGGTGGCGTTGCTCGCGTCAGCGCGCCTGTTCGCCCAGCCGATGGATCGCCTCGGCGAGGATCGCGTTGTCCTTGCCCGCCTCGCCGCGCTGCATGCAGCTGTCGAGCAGCTGCGCGTACACCTGCGCGAAGGGCAGCGGCTGCCCGCGGTCGGCGGCCTGCGCGATCATCAGCCTGAAGTCCTTCAGGCTCTGGTCGACCTTGCTCTGCGGGTCGTCGTACTGGCGGCGCGCCATCAGCGGCCCCTTGGTATCCATCACCGCCGAGCAGGCCGCCGACCCACGCGCCACCTTCAGGAAGGCCTCGCGATCGAGCCCCAGTCGATCGGCGAACACGAGGCCCTCGGCCATCGCGGCACGATTGAGGCCGAGGATCAGGTTCACCGCCAGCTTCGCGCGCGAGCCATTGCCCAGCGCGCCGAGGTAGTGGCTCTGCGGGCAGATCGCGGCCAGCGGACCCGCCGCCGCCTCCATCAGCGCCCGGTCGCCGGCCACCAGCGCGACGCCATCGCCCTGCGCCACCTGCCGACTGGTGCCGGACACCGGCACCTCGAGCAGTCGCAGCCCGCGGGCCACGCCCCGCTCGCCCAGCGCGGCGATGCGCTCGGGATCGCAGGTGCTGGTGCACACCACGATCGGCATCGCCTCTCGGCGCCCCGAGGCCAGGATGCCCTCCTCGCCTTCCACGACCGACTCGACCTGATCCGTGTTGAACACCGCGAGCACGATCACCGGACACGCTCGGCTCATGGCCGCGATCGAGCCGGCGACCTCGGCCCCCCGCGCGCGCAGGGCCTCGCAGCGGGCCGGATCGATGTCGTGGACGCTCACGGCATAGCCCGCCTCCAGCAGTCGCCCGGCGACGGCCGAGCCCATCAGCCCCGCCCCGATCACGCCCACCGGTCCGCCGATCGAGGGCGCGGATGTCGTCGCATTCATCTTTCGGTTCTCCTGTTTGCAGCAGCGCCCGCGTTCGGCCGGGCCTTCTCCGGTCGACCGTCGGGCAACCTGTCGTCCCCGGGGCCCCGCGACACGCAGGCGCCGTCGCCCGTGCGCCGGGGGTTCATGGCGTGCACCCGGCGCGGGACGAGGCCCGCGGACGAGCGCGGCCTCAGTGGAGACCGCCCCTGGGATGCACGGGTCGGGTGCGCGCGTCGACAGCCTCCACCGGCCGATGCCCGCGCACCTGGGTTGCGTGCAGTTCGCGTTCGGTCGTCGGGTCGAACGGCCCGCGCTGGTGCACGCTGCAGCGATTGTCCCACAGCACCACGTCGCCTTCGCGCCACTGGTGCTCGACGACATTGCGCTCGTCGACCAGATACGACCACAGCTCGTCGAGCAGGGCCTCGGAGTCCGCCAGCGACAAGCCGTTCACGTAGTGACGGAACCGACGGCCGAGGAACAGCGCATTGCAGCCGGTGTCCGGATGGGTGGAGACGATCGGGTGATCGGGCCCCTTGCCCTCGCGCAGGTCTTCCACCGCCACGGCCCCGCGGCGCAGGTTGCGATTGGTGTCGAACGCCGCGTCGTGCTTGATGGTGCGTCCGTGCACGAGGGCCTTCAGCCGCTCCGGCAGGGCCCGGTAGGCGGCATAGCCGCTGGCAAAACGGGTGTTGCCGCCCGCCTCGGCCGGCGGCAGCATCACCGCGCGCAGCATGCGCATGCCGGCGATCACCTCGCGGAACGAGTAGTCGCTGTGCCAGATGACCTCGCCGTCGCCCAGTTCCCCGATCGGCACGCCGTTGACCTTGCGGTTGGACACGACCGTCACCTCGGGCGGCCCGTCGAAGTGCTGGTGCGAGGAGCGCTCGCTTGCGGCCGGGGGCGACTCCAGTGGGCCGAACCGGCGCGACACCTCGACCTGCTGCACGTCGGTGATCGACTGGTCGCGCAGCAGCACCAGCACGTGGTCGAGGTATGCACGGCGCAGGAGCGCGAAGCCCTCGTCATCGAGCGCGGCGAGATCGAGTCCGCGTACCTCGGCCCCCATCGACCCTTGCATCGGGATCACCTCGATCCGCCCGAACCGCCCCGCGATCAGCTCGCCACCCGATGTCGCCTGTCCCATTCGATGCTCCCTCCCACGGCCGCCGATCGCGGCGTCAGTCCCTGACCCGGAAACGCTCGACCCTCGCCTCGCTCACCGTCACGCCAAGACCGGCCCCGTCGGGGCGACGCAGGTTGCCGCGAACGATCGGCACCGGCGTGTCGCAGACATCCTCGGCGAGGTAGTGCTGGGTGACGTTCAGTCCCCAGTCGAGATTGGGCGCGACGCTGCCCAGGTGCGCGACGGCCGCGGCTGCGATGCTGGACTCCGCCACCTTGCAGGCGAGATTGATGCTGAGTCCGAGCGACTCGCAGGTAGTCATGGCGCGTGCGGCGGGCCCCACGCCGCCGAGCTTGATGGTCTTGACGTTCGCGCCCTGGATCGCGCCCATCCGGTGCAGCATCACCAGGTCGGCGATGCTCCCGATGGACTCGTCGCCGTTGAGCGGAACCGGGCACACCTTCGCCAGCGCGGCCATGCCGTCGAAGTCGTCGCCCGGCAACGGCTGCTCGATGAACATCAGACCCGCGGGTTCGGCGCGCTGGGCGAACAGTCGCGCATCGGCAAAGGTCATGCCGGTGTTGGCGTCCGCGCACAGGGCGACGTCCGGGCCGAGGCACCGACGCACCTCGATGGCCGCCTCCGCTTCCTCGCGCGGATCCTTGATGCCGATCTTGAGCTTGAAGAACCGCCACCCGGCGGCCAGCTCCCGCTGCGCCTCCGCGATGTCGTCCTCGATGCGCGGGTTGCCCAGCAGGTACATCGGCAGCAGGTCATCGCGCAGCGCGCCACCGAGCAGGTCGCACAGCGGCACGCCGAGCACCTGTCCGTGCAGGTCGGCGAGCGCCATGTCCACCGCGCACTTGGCCCCGGTGTTGCCCACCAGTGCGCGCTCGACCCGACGCGCCAGCGCGCCGCGAGCGGAGATCGGCTGCCCCACCAGCAGCGGCGCGAGCCACTCGCGCACCGCGCACACCATGCCCGGCAGCAGGTCGCCGGTCATCTGCGGCGCCACCGACGCCTCGCCCCAGCCGACCCGGCCGTCGTCGGCCTCGATGCGCACCAGCAGGTTGCGCGAGCACTCGATGCGCTCGCCGGCCATCACCACCGCCTTCTTCAGCGGCAGCGCGACCGGAATCGCGTCGACCCGCCGGATGCGCACCCGGGCGCCCTGTCCGTCCTCGCTCACCCCCTCACCTCCCGTCCATGCATTGCAGCGTGGTGTCCCGCACGCCCCGAGCACCGTCGGCACTCGACGACCCGGGCGACGCGCGCACGACCCTGCGGATCGACGATCCTGGCCGCGAATGGCGCTCGCGCGTCATTCCGCCTTCACCGAGGCCTCGCGCGCGACCTTCGCCCACTTGGCCAGATCCTTCTCGAGCAGCGCACGGAACTCCGCCGGCGAATTGCCCACCGCCTCGGCGCCAAGCGCCGCGAACTGCTGTCGCATCGCCGGGTCCTGGAGCGCACGGATCATCTCGCCGTGCAACTGCCCGACCAGCGCCGGCCTCATGCCTGCCGGACCGAGGAACGCGTACCACGATCCCAGCTCGTAGCCCTGCAGCCCGGATTCGCCGATCGTGGGCACCTCGGGCATCAGGCTGGAGCGCTTGATCGACCCGATGCCCAGGGCGCGCACCTGCTGGGCGCGCACCGCGGGGCCGGCCGCCGAGATCGAGTTCCAGGTCACCGCGAGCTGGCCGGCGATGGTGTCGGACATCGCGATCGGCAGCCCCTTGTAGGGCACGTGCACGCCCTTGACCCCGGCCATCAGGTTGAACAGCTCGAAGCCCAGGTGCGCGGAGCTGCCGATGCCCGACGAGCCGTAGGTGTACTGGGTCGGGTGCGCGCGCGCCCAGGCGATGAACTCGGCCAGCGTGTTCACCGGCAGCTTCGGGTTGACCAGCAGCACGAACGGCGCGTCGGCGAGGATCGTGATCGGGGTGAAGTCGCGCAGCGGGTGGTACGAGAGCCTGGGGAAAATCGCCGGGTTGGTGGCGTGCGTGCCGGTGGTGCCCAGCAGCAGCGTGTGCCCGTCGGGTGCCGCGCGGGCCACCAGTTCGCTGCCGATGATCCCCGAGGCCCCGGCCCGGTTGTCGGCGATGAACGACTGCCCGGTGTTCTCCTGGAGCTTGCGGCTGACCACGCGCGCGAAGATGTCCGCGCCGCCGCCAGACGGAAACGGCACGATCACCCTCACCGGACGCGACGGCCAGTTCTGGGCGAGGGCTGCGGCCGGCACCAGCGCAGCCAGCAGCACCCCGAGCAGCATGCGGTTCATCTCTCCTCCTTCGCGAATCGGCGCGAGGCCACGGGCCTGTCGGCGCGTGCACGCGTGCCGCGCGCCGCCAACGCCGCACGGCCGGGCGACATGCCCGCGGGCGCAGCCCTCGTCCGGCGGCTGTCACCCGATGTCAACGTTACGACCAGTCGACCGGACGCGCAATCCCGCGGCGCTTATCGGAGGCATCGGCCGCGCCGATCGGCGCCCCGCTGCGGGGCAGGCTCGCTCAACGCTGCTGGACGGCGGGGTCGAACTCCAGCCCCAGGCCCGGTTTCGTCGGGACCGTGATCACACCGTCGACCTGCACCGGAACCTCCCGGAACAGCGGGCAGGACCACGGCATGTACTCCACGGTCAGTCCGTTCGGGATGGCGGCGATCAGGTGCACGTGGACCTCGGGCAGCAGGTGGCTCACCACCGGCAGGTTGAAGGCCTGCGCCATGCCGGCAATCTTGAGCCATCCGGTGATGCCGCCCGCGCGAAGCACGTCGATCATCACCACGTCGACGGCGCGCGCCTCCAGCATGTGCCGGAAAGGGACCGATCCGTAGACGTATTCGCCCGCGGCCAGCGGGGTGGCGAGTGCGCGCGCCACCTCGGCCATGCCGTGCGGATCGTCGTGCGCGACGGCGTCCTCCAGCCAGAACAGGCCGACATCCTCGATCCGCCGGCCGATCGAGATCGCCTGGCGCACGTCCCAGCGCTGGTTGATGTCGCACATGAGGTCGATGTCCGGACCGATCACCGCGCGGATCTCGCGCAGGCGCTCGATCTCGCGCGTGGGCGTGGTGGGCCCCGGCAGCGCCAGCTGCGTCTTCATCTGCCGCCAGCCCCGCTCCACCAGTCGCCCGGCGGCGCGCACGCAGTCATCGAGGCTGAAGTGCCGCATCAGCGCGCCGCTGGCATACACGGGCACCCGCTCGCGGCAGCCGCCGGCCAGCACCGACACCGGCACGCCGAACGCCTTGCCCTTGATGTCCCAGAGCGCGATGTCGATGGCCGCCAGCGCCAGCGTGAACATGCCGCCCGGCCCCATCGAGGCGCCCGCCGCAGCCCGCAGCTTCTCGCCGGCGGCCTCGATGCGCAGCGGATCGTCGCCCACCAGCATCTGCGCGAGCAGGTCGACCGTATGCCGCAGGGCCGGCGTCACCGGTCCGCCGAAATGCGTGAGGCCGATGCCGACCAGCCCCGGCTGGTCGGTCTCGATCTCCAGCGTGACGAAATCGCGCGTGCCCTTGACGGTCGGCCCGTCGGCCAGCGGCTCGTCGGCCGGCAGCTGCGCGATGGCGGTGCGAAACCCGGTGATCCTCATGGCTCAGCCTTTCGCCGGGATGATCGGCAGCAGCAGGTGCGGCGCGCGCCCCTCGCCCGCATGCAGTCGCACGCGCCCGCCGAACACCGCGGCCGGGCGATCGGTCTCGTCATCGTGCTCGAACGGGCCGCAGCCGCGCATCGGGTTCTTCATGTTCGACAGCGTCGCCGCCGCGCCACCGTACTCGTAGTCGCGCCCGCGGATCGTCAGCGCGACCCGATGGCCGACCGGCACCACGATGCAGGTCGGGATGATCTCGATGTCGAGCTGCACCACCTCGCCCGGCACCAGCGGCTCGCTCCGATCATGCGTGTGGTAGGGACGCCAGGGCGTCGAGCGCACCGGGTCGAGCCGCCGCTGGGAGGCCCGCAGCCAGCCCTGGCCCACCGGCGTATGCGGGTCGAGCGCGCCCTGGAACACGACCTCCTCGCCGTCGGGCGCGAACACCCGGAGCACCGCGAAGAGGTCGGCATCGGTCGTGCTGGAGGAGACGAACAGGCGCAGCGCCACCGGGCCGGTGATCTCGGTCTCGCGCTCGAGCGGAGGCGTGCTGAAGGTGAGCCCGTCGCCCATCGCCTCGTACTCCACCGACACGGCCGGGCCCGTCGAGGCGTCGCGCGCCGGGTCCAGCGCGCCGCCGGACAGGTCGAGGTAGTAGGGCGTCCACTGCGTGCGCGCCAGCGGCCACTCGTTCTCGTGTCGGAGGTCGAACCGCTCGCCGGGGCGGCGCACGTTGAGCAGCACCGGCGGCTGGCGGTCCCAGCCGGTGTCCTCGCCCTTGAGGAAGTGGCCGAGGAATCGCTTCTGGAGCGTCACGCCGTAGTCGGTGTAGAACGGCGCCCAGTGCGATCCGCCGTGCACCTCCAGCCATTTCTGCGTGGAGGCCGACTGCGTGTAGCCCTCGAAGTTGCCGCGCGGGTGCAGTCCCTGCCCGCCCCAGTTGGCGGCCGAGAGCAGCGGCACGGTGACCTTCGACAGGTCGGCCGAGCGCTCGCGGAACCACTCGTCGTCGAGCGGGCGGCGCAGGTACTCGGCCCACATGTCCTCCCGGTTGGCGACGAGCTGCTCCTCCGACAGCGTCTCGGGTCCGCACACCAGGTCGCCGGTGACGCGCGAACGCGCGCCGCGCTCGCCCACGCCGTGCTGCACCGTCTTGACCTGCATGTCCTGCCAGTTCTTGCGGAACGTACAGGCGATGCCGCCGTGGCGGGCCCCGTCGCGGTAGCAGTCGGCCCAGCCTTCCCACACGCAGATGGCCGCCAGGTGCGGCGGCTGCAGCGCGGCGACGCGCCACTGGTTGGACGCATAGTAGGAGATGCCGTTCAGGCCCACCTTGCCGCTGCACCAGGGCTGCGCGGCGATCCACTCGATGCAGTCGTGGAAGTCCTTCGTCTCGCGCGCGTTGTTGTGGGAGAGGTACCCGGGCGAGCGACCGGCCCCGCGCGAATCGACCCGCACGACCGCGTAACCATCGGGCACCCACTTCTCGGGATCGACCACCTCCCAGTTCTGGTAGGCGTTGGTCGAACCCGCCAGCGCATCCGGGTTCTCGCGCGCCATGATCTCCCACGCCGTGCGGTAGCCCTCCTGGAAGGCCAGCCCCTTGCCGTAGGGCCCGTAGGTCGCGATGGCGGGATAGCGCCCCTCGGCGATCGGACGGAACACGTCGGCTCGCAGGACGAGCCCGTCGTCCATCGCGATCGGCACGTCCCAGTCGATGCGCATGCCGTCTCGCACTTCGCTGCGGTAGCCCTGCTCTGCCATCACTGATCCTCCTCGCCGGTGGGCGGTGTGCGCCTGCGGCGCATCGTGGACGAACGCAAGGACCCGGCTTCGGGGTCGGCCCTTGCGTGAGGCGGCGGGTCCGCGTCTTTGCTCTCCCGCCTGCCTGCGGCATGCTACCGCAACCACTCCCGCGCTTCAGGACCCCGACATGACCCTGCCCGCCGCCACCGGCGCCCTCGTCCCGACCCCTGGCCCCGCCCCTGCCCCTCGCGAACTCGCCGGTCGGGTCGCGCTCGTCACCGGCGGCGCACGCAACATCGGGGCAGCCATCAGCCTTGAACTGGCCGCGGCGGGCGCGCAGGTGGCGATCAACACGCGGTCATCGCGCGCCGAGGCCGACGCGCTCGCCGATCGCATCAGGGCGACCGGCGACCCGGCGGCCGTCTTCATGGGCGATGTCTCGCAGCCGGACGCGGTGCGCGAGATGACCGAAGCCATCGTGGCCTGCTACGGCGGCATCGACCTGCTGGTACTCAACGCCTCGCCCCGTCGTGAAACGCCCTTTCTCGACATCGGCTGGGACGAATGGCGCTCCATCCTCTCCGGCACGCTGGACTCGGCCTTCCTCTGCACGCAGGCCTGCCTGCCCTCGATGCTCGCGCGCGGGGGCGGATCGATCGTGGCCCTCGGCGGCCTCAACTCGATGTACGGCGCGAACCGCCGCGCGCACGGCGCCGCGGCCAAGGGCGGCCTGCAGGCCTTCACCCGCGCGATCGCCCGCGAATTCGCCGATCGCGGGGTGCGCGCGAACTGCGTCGTGCCGGGCCAGATCGAGACCGAACGCCCGGCGCATCGCGCCCCGCGCGCGGATCCCGCGAACTCGGTACCCATGGGACGCGCCGGGCTGCCGCAGGAAATCGCCACCACCGTGCGCTTCCTGTGCGGGCCCGGGGCGAGCTACATCACCGGCCAGACGCTGCATGTGGATGGCGGACGGCTGATGGCGTGACCCGGGCGTACCGGGCCTGCGCAGGCCTCGCCACGGCGGCGGGCCTGCGCGACCGACCCGATCAGTCGATGACCAGCGCCACCCGCCCGACCAGCTGGTTGTCGCGGATCAACTGGTGCACGTGCTCGGCCTGCTCGAGCGGGAAGGTGCGATCGACGATCGCGCGTACCCGCCGCTGGCGCAGCAGTTCGAGCGTCTGCGCGATCTCGGTGGCGGTCACGTAACGCGAACCGCGTACCTCGATGCCCTTGCGCACGACCACCGTCGCATCCAGCGTGAACTTCGAGGCATCGCCGAACACCGCCGGGGGCCGCACGCCGACGATCACCAGCCGCCCCGCCGGCGCGAGCGCGGTGACCGACGCCTCCAGCGTCTCGCGCGCGCCGACCACGTCGATCACCGACTCGACGCCGCGCCCACCGGTGAGCGCCAGCACCTGTCTGGCGATGTCGCCGCGGCCACCGTCGATCAGGTCGTCCGCACCGGCGGCCTGCGCGCCCGCGAGCTTGGTCTCGCCGATCTCCACGGCAATCACCCGCGCGCCGGCGGCCTTGGCCACCTGGACCACGTGGATGCCGACGCCTCCACCCGCGCCGAACACCAGCACGTTGTCACCGGGCTGGATCTGCGCCTCCTTCGTGCACGCGTGGAACGGCGTGGCGATCGCATCGGCGGCCACCGCGGCGTCCACGTCGCTGACCTCGTCGGGGATCGGCACGAAGTTGCGGGCCGGCAGCACCATGTATTCCGCGTAACCGCCATCGCAGGCCATGCCCACGTATCCGCCGAAGGCGGTGCACAGGGTCTCGCGGCCGCCCCGGCAGTAGCGGCACTGGCCACAAGTCAGATAGAAGTGGTTGGTGACGCGCTGCCCGATGGTGAAGCCACGCACCTCGGAGCCCACCTCCACCACCTCGCCCGCCACCTCGTGGCCGGGGATGCGCGGCCAGGCGGTCACCTGCCCGGGGTTGGCGATCATGTGGACCACGGTGAGCCCGACGCCCACCGCCTTCACGCGGATCTTCACGTCGTTGGGCCCGACCGTGGGCTCGGCCACGTTCTCGAGTACCAGGGGCTTGCCCAGCCCGTGCAGCACCATTGCCTTCATTGCGTCGCCTCGCGGGTTCTGTCGTGGACGGCCGCGATTATCGGTCCTGCGCCCGATTCATGCGCGCACGGCCGACCGGCCATCGGACCCTCGGGCCCGGTCCGGCCGATCACCCGCCCCTGGCCTCACCGGCGCGCGGCCGGCGACGCGGTTCAGACGTCGGCCTGGCTCTTCTTGTCGGCCGAACTGTGCGAGGCGATCTGGCGCACCGGCGCATTGCCGGCGATGTCCTTGCCGGTGGCCACCCAGGTGCAGACCGAAGCCCCTGGCGCCCAGACGGTCTTGTATTCGCCGGGCGCGAAGAACTCGGCGAACACCATGTCCTCGCCCTTCTTGCCGTCGCTGATGAAGTAGTGCCGCTCGCGATCGGCGAACCAGACCACGTCGCCGGCCTGCACGCGGAACGGCTCCTCGTTCGCGTGCGCGGTCCCGCTGCCGCTGATCAGGTACATGAAATGCTCGGCGCCCTCGTGGTGGTGGTTCGCCGCTTCGGTACCAGGCGGATAGATGATCATCTCGCCCTTGACCGCGGTCGTTCCGAACAGCTTCGGCGTGACGAGGTAGATGCGTCGGCGCGCGTCGTGCTGGGAGTCCAGCACCGGTTCGCGCCGCCAGTCGATGATGCGCACGCCCAGCCCCGCGTCGCACAGCCCCGGGTCCATCTGGCTCGCCGAGGGCACCTCGGCGTAGAGGACATGCGCCTTGCCCGCGGCCGCGAGCGTGCCGCGGAAGCCCGGGGGCAGGAACACGACGTTCGAGTCGGTGAGGGCGTCGGAGCGCCCGTCGGCCGCGCGATCGAGGCGGAGCTCGCCGTCGAGCACCTGCAGCCACGCGACCCCGCCGCTGCCCACTTCCACCGGCGCCACCGAATGCGCGGCAAACGACAGCCGGTCGAGCCGGATGCGCGAGTTCGGCACGCGCGCCTCGGTGAGCAGGCGCTGGCGGCCCACCCCCACCCCGATCGGCTCGGCGGTCACGGTGGATTCGTTGAAGGTGATCGCCATGACGCTCTCCTCTGGACGATGGCCTTGCGGTCTGCCGGCCACAGCGGCCGGTACCGACGGGCGGCTCAAGTGTCCAGCACTCTAGACGCGCCTCGCGTCAGGCGCAACCCCACCTGTCGGCCCTGGCAGATTCGCCCTAGAATGCGGCGTCGTTTCCGCCCCCTGTCCCCCGCGTCGCACGGGCAGGGCGGGCACGCCGCCCGACCGGGACCGCTGCGGCCTGCCGGAAGGCGGGCACGCCAGACCCTCCAGGAGATCCTTCCGCATGAACGCCACGACTCGTCCGGCCGCCACGGCCACCCCGGGTACCGTCGCCGCCGCCCTCGTCGCCGGCTTCGCCGCCACCGGCCCGCTGCTGTCCACGACCGTCGCCGCGCAGGCGCCGAACTATCCCACCCGTCCGGTTCGCCTCGTGGTCCCCTTTCCGCCAGGCAGCGCGAGCGACTTCCTCGCCCGCCAGCTCGGCCAGCTGATGACCGAGCGCTACCGCACCCAGGTCATCGCCGACAACCGGCCAGGGGCCGGTGGCCTGATCGGCAGCCAGATCATCATCGGCTCGGTACCGGACGGACACACGCTGGGGCTGGTCGGTGCGCCGCATTTCGTCTCCGCGCTGATGCAGGAGAAGCTGCCCTACCGTCCGATCGAGGACGTGGCCATGCTCACGCAGGTCGCGACCATCCCCAACCTGGTGTCCGTCGCGCCCAACCTTCCGGCGAAGAACATCCAGGAACTCGTCGCCTACGCAAAGGCGCGTCCGGGCCAGCTCAACTACGGCTCGCTGGGCGTGGGCTCGTTCGCGCACACCGCGGGCGAGATCTTCCGCAGCGCCGCCGGCATCAACGTCGTGCACGTGCCGTTCAAGTCGATTGCCGACGTGAACACCGAACTGCAGGCCGGACGCATCCACTTCGTGATCTTCACTGCGCCGTCGAGCCAGTCGCTGATCGGCGAGGGGCGCGCCCGCGCGCTCGCCGTGACCACCGCGAAGCGCAACCCGGCCTTCCCCGACCTGCCGACCCTGGCCGAAGCCGGGCTGCCGGCGGCCACCAACGACGCCTGGTTCGGCATCATCGGGCCGGCCGCACTGCCCCGGCCGCTCGCATCGCGCATCTACGCCGACCTCAACGACGTCCTGAAGTCGCAGGAGACGCGCACGCGCTTCGCGCGGCAGGGAGCAGACCCCACGCCGGAATCCACCCAGGCGAGCTTCCTCGCGATGATGAAATCGGAGTACGCCCGCTACCAGCAACTGATCCGCGACATCGGGGCGCGCGCAAACTGACCCGGCGAGGGCGGGCCACCCGGCCCGCCTTCGTTTCGATACCGGACGCGGCCGCCGGTGACGGGGCCCACCGGGACGGCCGCGCGCGGTCGGCCGACCGGGCCGGTGCGGGTGACCGGTGCGGTCCACGCGCCGAGGCGCGCGGACCGCCGGGGTTCAGACGCCGCCGAACAGCAGGTACTTGATCTCCATGAACTCGTCCAGGCCGTACTTCGAGCCCTCGCGGCCCAGGCCGGACTGCTTCACGCCGCCGAAGGGCGCGATCTCGTTGGAGATGATGCCGGCGTTGATGCCGACCATGCCCGACTCCAGCGCCTCGCCGACCCGGAAACAGCGGCCCACGTCGCGGCTGTAGAAGTACGCGGCCAGCCCGAACTCGGTGGCGTTGGCGAGGCGGATCGCCTCCTCCTCGGTCCGGAACTTGAACAGCGGCGCGACCGGGCCGAAGGTCTCCTCGGTGGTGACCTTCATGTCGGTGGTGACATCGGTGAGGATGGTCGGCTCGTAGAACGTGCCGCCCAGCGCGTGGCGTCGGCCACCGGTGAGCAGCTTCGCGCCCTTGGCCAGCGCATCGGCGACATGCTCCTCGACCTTCTCGAGGCCCGCCTGGTCGATCAGCGGCCCCTGGGTGACATCACCGAGTCCGTTGCCGACCTTGAGCTTCTCCACCTTCTCGCGCAGCTTCTGCGCGAAGGCGTCGTAGACGCCCTCCTGCACCAGGATGCGGTTCGCGCACACGCAGGTCTGGCCGGTGTTGCGGTACTTCGACGCGAGCGCGCCCTCGGCCGCCGCATCGAGATCCGCATCATCGAACACGATGAAGGGTGCGTTGCCGCCGAGTTCGAGCGAGAGCTTCTTGATCGTCGGGGCGCACTGCTCCATCAGCACGCGGCCGATCTCGGTCGAGCCCGTGAACGTGAGCTTGCGAACCGTCGGGTTCGCGCACATCTCGCCGCCGATGGCGCCGGCCGAGCCGGTGATCACGCTGAACACGCCCTTCGGGATGCCGGCGCGCTCGGCGAGCACGGCGAGCGCCAGCGCCGAGAACGGCGTCTGGCTGGCGGGCTTGAGCACCATGGGGCAACCTGCCGCGAAGGCCGGACCCGCCTTGCGGGTGATCATCGCGTTGGGGAAGTTCCACGGGGTGATCGCCGCGCACACGCCGATCGGCTGCTTGATGGTGACGATGCGCTTGTCCGCCTGGTGCTGGGGGATGGTGTCGCCGTAGGCGCGCTTGGCCTCCTCGGCGAACCACTCGATGAACGAGGCGCCATAGATCACCTCGGTGCGCGACTCGGCCAGCGGCTTGCCCTGCTCGGAGGTCATCAGCACCGCGAGGTCGTCGATGTTCTCGATCATCAGGTCGAACCAGCGACGCAGGATCGCCGAGCGCTCCTTGGCGAGCTTCGAGCGCCAGGCCGGCCACGCCGCGTCGGCGGCGGCGATCGCCTCGCGCGTCTCCTCGGCACCCATCTTCGGCACGGTACCGATCACGGACCCGTCGGCCGGGTTGCGAACGGTGAGGGTTTCACCGGAGCGGGCATCGACCCATTCTCCGTTCAGGTAGCACTGCTGGCGCAGCAGCGAGGGGTCCTTGAGCTTGAGCATGATGCGATCCTCGAGGGGTGGCAGGCACCACGGATGAGCGCGGCACCGGGAAAACCGGCGGTCGACGCCGTTCGATCCGCAGGAACGGTCGAGCGGCGCCGAGGGAAGCGGAATGCGCGGGACGGCAGGATGGGTCCGTGCCGGGCGCGGACCCCGATCCGAGGCCGGCACGGCGGATCACGCGCGACCGGTGGATTGTACGCCGTGCCCGCACCGGGCGATGCGCCCCCGCAGCCGGTGGGGTGCGGGGGCGCCATCGCGCGGGGGCCGGAGCGCAGGGATGCCGCGCCCCCCGGCCCCGGAACCCGCCCCGTCGCGCCCTCGGTCAGTACGTGCCCGGGTAGGCGCCGCCATCCATCAGGAAGTTCTGGCCGGTGACGAACCCCATCTGCGCGCTGCACAGGAACGCGCAGGCATCTCCGAACTCCGCCGGATCGCCCAGCCGCCCCGACGGATTGTCGCGCTGGCGGGCTTCGCGCGCCTGCTCGAGCGAGACGCCCTTCGCCCGCGCCATGTGCTCGAGGTTGCTGCGCATGCGGTCGGTCTCGAACGGCCCGGGCAGCAGGTTGTTGATGGTCACGTTGTGGCGCACCGTCTTCCGGGCAAGACCGGCGACGAATCCGTGCAGGCCTGCCCGCGCCCCGTTGGACAGCCCCAGGATCTCGATCGGGGCCTTCACCGAACTCGAGGTGATGTTCACGATCCGGCCGAAGTTGCGCTTCATCATCCCGTCGACCGTGGCGCGGATCATCTCGATCGGCGTGAACATGTTGGCTTCGACCGCCGCCATCCAGTGCTCGCGTCGCCAGTCGCGAAAGTCGCCGGGCGGCGGGCCACCCGCGTTGTTGACCAGGATATCCGGGTCGGGGCAGGCCGCCAGCACGGCCGCACGCCCCTCGTCGGTGGTGATGTCCGAGGCGACCACCCGCACCGACACGCCGGTCGCGGAGCGGATCTCCTCGGCCGTGGCCTCCAGCGGGCCGGGCGTGCGGGCGGTGATCACGAGTTCCACGCCCTCGCGGGCGAGCGACATCGCGCAGGCGCGCCCCAGGCCCTTGCTGGCAGCGCAGACGATGGCCTTGCGGCCGGCGATTCCGAGATCCATCGAGACAGTTCCTCCGGTTCGCGCGCCGGGCGGCTGCGCCACCCTCGCTCAGCGGGCTAGTCTACCCTCCCCCGGACCCTGCACCGTTGCCCCTGCCCGAGCGGAAGGGCCGTGGTCGCGGCGGACGCGCGTGTCGCCCGAGCCCGCGCTGCAGGGCCTTGCCAGCGTGGGGCGCCGCGGCCGGACCCGCGACGCTCGCTATACTGGCCCCCTGCCCGACGAGGTTCCCATGCGCGTCCGCCCCCTGCCCGCCCCTCCCCAGTCTCCCGCACGGCCGTGTGCCGGTCGACGCACGCCGGTTGCGTCCCGACTGGCCGCCCTCGCGGCCGCCGCGCTGCTCGCCGGCGGTTGCGCCAGCGTCGACGATCCCCGCGATCCGCTCGAGCCGATCAACCGCGCCGTCTTCGAGTTCAACGAAACCGTCGACCGGAACGTGCTCAAGCCGGTCGCGCAGGCCTACGCGGACACGGTTCCGCAAACCGCCCGTACCGGCGTGTCGAACTTCTTCGGCAACCTCTACGACTTCTGGAACGCGGTCAACAACCTGCTGCAGGGCAAGGTGTCCACCGCGCTGTCGGACGTGGGCCGGATCGCGCTCAACACCACGGTCGGCCTGCTGGGCGTGGTGGACGTCGCCTCGCGAGTCGGCCTGGAGAAGAGCAACGAGGACATCGGCCAGACGCTCGGCTGGTGGGGGCTCGGACCGGGTCCCTACATCGTGATCCCGTTCCTCGGACCGAGCAGCCTGCGCGACGGCGTGGGCGTGGTTACCGAGATCGTCTACGACCCGCTCACCCGCTGGACCGACGACGAGGCCGGCTGGCGCTGGTCGCTGTGGGGCCTTCGCATCGTGTCCTTCCGCGCATCGTTGCTGGGCACCGAACGCATCCTCGATGTCGCGGCCACCGATCGCTACGCCTTCGTGCGCGACGCCTATTTCCAGCGCCGGCGCAACCTGATCTGGGACGGCCGGCCGCCTCGCGATCCGGACGAATCGCGCAGGCAGGTGCCCTCGCGCAGCGTGGTCAGCCTGGAGTCGCCATGGATCCGCCTCCCGGCCCATGAGCGCGCAGTCGTGCCGGCCGATCCGACCCTCGAAGCCCCGTCGGCGACGATCGACCGCTCGCCCGACATCGCGGACCCCGACGCCGGCCGGATCGCGCAGCGCTCCTGATTCGGCCCTGCCGGCCGGGGCACCATGAAAAACGGCCGGGGATGACCCCCGGCCGTGCCGGTGCTACCCGTGCGGCCGATGCGGCTCAGGCCGCCCGGCGCAGCGCCTCGATGCGCTGCTCCAGCGGCGGGTGCGACAGGAACAGTTGCTTGAGCCCGCCACCCACCCCGCCCGAGATGCCCATGGCCGCCATCTGGGTCGGCAACTGGCTGGGCTCGTGGGCGCGCTGCAGCGCCTGCAGGGCCGCGATCATCTTGTTGCGCGAGGCCAGCGAGGCGGCGCCGGCGTCGGCGCGGAACTCGCGCTGGCGGCTGAACCACATCACGATGATGCTCGCGAGGATGCCCAGCACCATCTCGGCCACGAACACGGTGATGTAGTACCCCATGCCCTGCCCCGACTCGCTCTTGAAGACCACGCGGTCGATGAACTGGCCGATGATGCGGGCGAAGAAGAACACGAAGGTGTTGACCACGCCCTGGATCAGCGTGAGCGTGACCATGTCCCCGTTGGCGATGTGGCTCACCTCGTGCGCGAGCACGGCCTCGACCTCATCCTCGCTCATCTGGTAGAGCAGCCCGGTGCTGACCGCCACCAGCGAGCTGTTCCGGCTCATGCCCGTGGCGAAGGCGTTGATCTCCGGGGAGTCGTAGATCGCCACCTCGGGCATGCCGATGCCGGCGCGCTCGGCCTGGCGACGGACGGTGTCGACCAGCCAGAGCTCGCGCGAGCTGCTCGGCGAGTCGATCACCACCGCGCCGGTCATCCGCTTGGCCGACCACTTGGACATCGCCAGCGAGATGAACGCACCGCCGAAGCCCATGATCGCGCAGAAGAACAGCAATCCGCCCATGCTGCCGCGCATGTCGATGCCCAGCGCATTGGCGATGATGTTCGCCGTGACGCTGAGGACCAGCATCACCGCGAGGTTGGTCAGCAGGAAAAGGACGATCCGTTTCATGGACAGCTCTCCGTCGGAAACCGTCGCCGGGGGCGGCGGGGTGCGGCGGCGCGACCGCGGGTCAGGCGCCGATTGCAGACGTTAGATCGGGATGCCGGCCCGGAGTTCAAGGGCGGGACGGCGGAACTGGATTAGGCCTGGATTATCCATCGGGTACCCGCGCCGCGATCGCACGGGCCGTGCTGCCGGTTGCGGGTTCGCGCTCGCGCGGGAGGCGAGCTTCAGGCGCCGGACGCGCGCGCCCCCGGCGCCGGGGATGTCGTGTCGCGGACTTTTCGGACCCCGTCGAGCACCGTCATCGCCGAGCCGACCAGCGAGGACATGTCGGCGAGGTTCGCCGGCACGATCAGGGTATTGCCCTCGCGCGCGAGGTTCCCGAAGGCCTGCACGTAGAGTTCCGCCACCTTCAGGTTCGCGGCGTCCATGCCGTTGGCCGTGCCGATCGCCTCGGCCACCGCGCGGGTGGCCTGGGCGGTGGCATCGGCGACGGCCACGATCGCCTGCGCCTCGCCCTGCGCCTTGTTGATCTGCGCCGCCCGCTCGCCCTCGGAGCGCAGGATCGCCGCCTGCTTCGCGCCCTCGGCGAGGTTGATCTCCTCCTGCTTCTGGCCTTCGGACTTGGCGATCAGCGCACGCTTCTCGCGCTCGGCGGTGATCTGCGCCTGCATCGCGCGCAGGATGGTCTCGGGCGGCGTGAGGTTCTTGATCTCGTAGCGCAGCACCTTCACGCCCCAGGTGCGGCCGGCCTCGTCCAGCACCGAGACGATCTGGCGATTGATCTCGTCGCGGGATTCGAACGTGCGATCGAGCTCCATCTTGCCGATCTCCGATCGCAGCGTGGTCTGGGCCAGCTGGGTGATCGCGGTGATGTAGTCCGACGAGCCGTAGGAGGCGAGCCGCGGGTCGGTGACCTGGTAGTAGATGATCCCGTCGACCGACAGCTGGGTGTTGTCCCGGGTGATGCATACCTGCTCGGGTACGTCGAGCGGCACCTCTTTCAGCGAGTGCCGGTACTGCACCCGATCGACGAAGGGCACGATCACCCTCAGGCCGGGCTCGAGGATCGCGTGGAACCGGCCGAGGCGCTCGATCACCCACGCCTGCTGCTGCGGCACGACCCGCACCGACTCGACCACGACCACGATGGCGAACGCGATGAAGAAGAACCACGGCGCATAGGCCTTCAGTTCCTGGATGGACGCCAGGATCAGCGACACGACCGTGATCGCGATGAGCTTGGGCAACAAGGCGGCACCTCCGGTGCGGGGAGTGACGGGGGGAGTGGAAACGGTGGGCAACGCCTGCTTCGCGAGCCACCTGGCGACGGCGTCGGTGGGGCGGCCGCCGGGGCGGGACAACGACGGGAAGTCCTTCGACCGACGGTCGTCGTCGTCATCGTCATCGCCCCAGCGCGGGCGGTTGCGGTCGGGGCCGGGCACGAGGGACACGGTTCAGCCTGCGCGCGCCGAGGCCACCTCGAGCTCGCTGCCCGAGACGTTGTGGATGTAGAACACGGCCCCCGGCTCGCCGGTGGGTTCGCCCCGGACCGTGGCATCCCAGAGCGCATTGCGGTAGCGCACCCGGGCGCGCCCCGACCCGCGGTCGACCCAGGACTCGAGGACGACCGCCTGCCCCACGTCGAGCACGTTGGAGGAGACCGGCTCGACGTCGCGGGCGCGAAGCTTCCAGACGACGACCACGCCGGCCAGCGCCACCCCGCCGCCGACCGCGGCCTGTACCCAGAACGGCGCCCCCAGCCACGCCGAGAGCGCGCCGGCGAACGCGGCACTACCCAGCACCAGCAGGTAGAACGTGCCGGTGGTGAGTTCGATGATCAGCAGCAGGAATCCGAGCAGGATCCAGATCAGGTAGGCGCTCATCGGCAGGTTTCGCAGGTGTGCATGGGGGGGATCGCTCGCGCCCTCGATCCGTCGCGAATGTCAGGCCGCATCATACCGAATGCCGCATGACAACAGATCAGACGGGGGGCCGGTCAGGCCAGCCGGCCGATGGTGCGCGCTCAGTGCAGCCTCGCCACCTGCCGCTCGAGTTCGACCACGGCGGCTCGCGCGACCTCGGCCTGCTCGCCCTCGGGCGCCAGGCTGAGGTAGCGCCGGTAGTCCGCGAGGGCCGCGGCGTGGCACTCGAGCTGGCGGTAGCACGCTGCCCGGTCGGCGAGTTCGCCCGTGGCCATCGGCTGGAGCATCACCAGGCGCTCGATCGCGGCCAGCGCCTGGGCGTGCCGTCCGGCCAGCGTGTGCAGCATCTTGAGGTTTCGCAGCACGCGCGCCAGCGTCTCGCGGCGCGGTGCCGGGGTAAGCAGCGCCGCGACCTCGGCGCGCGAGGGCCGATGGCCGCCCCGTACCTCGCCCAGGCGGCGCGCCAGTGCGTCGAACGAGAGCGAACCGCCCCCGGCGAACGGGTCGAGGACCGCGGCCCCCTCGGGCAGCGGACACCGCACCAGGTAGTGCTGCGGGAAGGACAATCCTTCCAGCGGCAACCCGATCCGCCGGCCGACCTCGATCTGCACGATGGCGAGGGTGATCGGAATGCCCAGGCGGCGCTCGATCACTTCGTTGAGCAGGCTGTTGCGCGGATCGAGGTACTGGTCGCGGTTGCCCGCGTATCCCTTCTCCGCGAACAGGAACCGGTTGAGCGCGAGCAGCCGATCGCGCACGTCCGCCTCGGCCGGGATGCGCGCGGCGAGTTCCAGCCCCAGGCAGTCGAGCCTCGCGAGGTAGCGCTCGACATCCAGCCCGGGACATTCCTCGCGGGCGATCAGCAGTGCACCCTCGGCCAGGCTGCCCTGGTCGCCGCCCGCGCCCTCGACGAGGCGGCGAAGCCGCTCCGCGGCCTGCGGGTCGCGAAGCGGTCCGGCAGCGGTCGTGGGTGTCGGCTCGTCGTGGGCAGCGGTCATGAATGCGATTGTAGAAGCCTGCGCGGGTCCGGCGAAACTTGAACCCGGTGACAGCATTCTTCATGCCTGTTTCCCCGGGTCATCGTTTATAGTCAGGAAAGGAGCGATCGGGCGTCAAGGCGCGATCGCGGGGAATCGTGGATCGCCTATCCGCAACCGCAGCGACTGCGGCGGCTACGGCATGGCACGGGGCGAAGTCGATGCGTTCGAAGATCACGTCAGGCGCACTCCTCACGGCGCTGGGGCTGTCGTTGTCGGCAACGGCGGTCGGCGAATCGTGGTGGCGCGACCCGCGCAAGGTCGACTCGCTCGTGTCGCAGCATCCGGACACGCCGTGGGTATCCGAGCGCCTGCCACTCGCGCCGCCCCCGCCCTCGGAGATGCCCCACCCCGAACGTCCCTTGACCCTCGCCGAGCTGAGCGACCTCGCGCTGCGCAACCACCCGCAGACGCGCGCGGCGTGGCAGGCCGCCCGCGCCGCGGCCGCCACGGTGGGCATCGAACTGGCCGACTACTCGTTGCAGGCCTCCGGCGCCCTCTCCTACCTGCGTGCGCGCCAGATCAGCCAGGTCGGCTCGCTGCAGCCGCTGATCGAGCGCTTCACGCCCTCGCTCTCCCTCACCTATACCCTCTACGACTTCGGCGCCCGGGCGAGCCAGCTGGAAGCCGCCCGCTTCAACCTGCTGGCGGCCAACCTCAACCAGAACCGCACCCTGCAGTCGGTGGTGTTCAACGTCGAGCAGGCCTACTACGCGCTGCTGGGCGCCCAGGGGCTGGTGCGATCGGGCGAGATCTCGCTGCGAAACGCCGAGACCACGCTGGAGGCCACCGAGCGTCGCCGCCAGAGCGGGCTCGCCACGATCGGCGACGTGTTCCGGGCGGAGACCGCGGTCGCGCAGGCGAAACTCTCCCTGCAGCAGTCGCAGGGGCTGGTCTCGCAGGCGCGTGGGCGCCTGGCCGCAAGTGCCGGCATCCCGGTGACGGCGCGCTACACGCTCGCGCCGGTGCCCGAGGTCGTTCCCACCGGCGCCCTGACCGAATCGGTGTCCGCGCTGATCGAGCGCGCGAAGGCCGGGCGCCCGGACCTCATCGCGGCCGAGGCCACGGCTCGGGCGCTCGATGCCACGCAGCGCGCGACGGTGGCGGCCGGACGGCCGTCGATCGGCGCGACCGCCAGCTACGCCGACAACTACTTCGTGTCCCGCCCCGACACCACCAACTGGGCGATGGGCCTCACGATGACCATCCCGCTGTTCACCGGATTCCGGGACACCTACAACGTGCGGCTGGCCGAGGCCAACGCGCAACGCCAGCGCGCGCTCCGCGACCAGTTGTCCAACCAGGTCGAACTGGATGTCTGGCAGGGCTATTTCAACCTGCAGACCGCGGCGGCCGCGATCACCAGCTCGGAGTCGCTGGTGCGCACCGCCGCCAACTCGCTGCAGGTGGCCGAGGCGCGCTACCGCGGCGGCATCGGAAACCTGCTCGACGTGATCACGGCGCAGGCCGACGACGTCAACGCGCGAGTGCAGCGGATCAACGCGTACTTCAACTGGTACACGGCCTTCTCGCAGCTGAATTTCGCCCTCGGCTCGCTGCCACTGGTGAACAACGCGGCCGTGGCCCAGGGCGGCGCCGCGCCGGCCCAGCCGGCCGCGCCCCGCGAGCAGCCCGCCCTCCCCGTCCAGAAGCCCTGAAGCGGAACCCGCCATGAAGCGTCTCCTCATCCTCATCGTCGGTCTCGCGATCATTGCCGCAGCGCTCGCGCTGGGTGCCTGGCAGACCGGCCGCTGGAATCCATTCGCCGAAGAGGCCAAGGGCAAGGGCGAAGCGGTGAAGGGCGCCGCCAAGAAGGACGGCAAGGGGGGCCGCCCCCCGATCACCGTGCGCACCGCGCCGGTCGAAGTCGGCCCCATGCCGGTGGTGATCGACGTGGTCGGAACCATCGAGTCCGAGCACGTGGTGGCGGTTCGCCCGCAGGTGTCCGGCCTGCTCAACGAGGTGCTGGTGCGCGAGGGCGACCGGGTCAAGGCGGGGCAGGTGCTGTTCCGGATCGACTCCCGGCAGTTCGACGCGTCGGTGAACCAGGCGAAGGCGGCGATGGCCCGCGACCAGGCGAACCTCGAACTCGCGCGCGCGAACGAGAAGCGGCTGCGCCCGCTGCTCGAGCGCGACTTCATCACCCGCGCCGAATACGACACCGCCGTCGCCAACGTGGCGGCCCTGCAGGCGCAGGTGGAAGCCAACCGGGCACTGCTCGAGCAGGCGAGCGTCCAGGCCGACTACACGGTGATCCGCGCCACGATCGACGGGCGCCTGGGCGCGCTCACGGTGCGGGCAGGCAACCTCCTCACCTCCGGCCCGGGCAGCACCCCGCTCGTCACCATCAACCGCACCAACCCGCTGCTCGCCAGTTTCAGCGTGCCCCAGGAAGTCCTGCCGGCCGTGCGCAAGCACCAGGCCTCGGGGGAACTGACCGTGCAGGTGATGCGCGAGCAGGGTTCGGACGTGCTGGGCAGCGGCAAGCTCGTGTTCATCGACAACACGGTCAACGCCCAGACCGGCACCATCGTGATGAAGGCGCGCATGCCCAACGACCGCGACCTCCTCTGGCCGGGCCAGTTCGTGGCCGTGCGGGTCGTGCTCACCACCGAGCCCTCGGCGGTCATCCTGCCGGAGGCGGCCGTGCAGCCGGGCCAGCAGGGACCCTTCGTCTACGTGTTCCAGCCGGGCGAGGAGGAAGGCAGCGGGCGCGCGCGGGTCCAGCAGATCCAGATCGACCGCCAGCTCGGCGACAAGGTCGTCGTGGCCTCGGGCCTGAAGGGCGGCGAGCGGGTCATCACCGAGGTGCCCCCGGGCCTGTCTCCGAACGCGCCCGTCCGTCTGCCCGGCAAGGGTGACGGCAAGGGGGGCCGCAAGGGCGGCAAGGGTGGAGACGGTGCCAAGGGTGAGGCGGCCAAGGGTGCTCCCGACGCGGCGAAGGGCGAGGCTGCCCGAGGCGAAGGCAGCCCCGGCGAGTCCGCGAAGGGCGGCGGCGCGCGCGGAGAGGCCGGCAAGGCCGCTTCGGGCGACTCGTCGTCGCGCCGCGAACCCGCCAAGGGCGACGCGGCCCCGCGCCAGCCCTGATCGCGCCCCTCCCCCGCGAACGGAATCCGGACACGACGGCAGACGCAGGAGTTGACATGAGCAACGCATCGATCTCCCGCCTCTTCATCGAGCGGCCCGTCGCGACGGCCACGCTGATGATCGCGCTCGTGTTCTTCGGCCTGATGGGCTTCAAGAAGCTGCCGGTCAACGAGCTGCCCAACGTCGACTTCCCCACCATCCTGGTGACCGCCCAGCTGCCCGGCGCCAACCCGGAGAACATGGCCACCACCGTGGCCACGGTCCTCGAACGCCAGTTCAGCACCATCGCCGGGCTCGACACCATGAGTTCGGTGTCCTACGACGGCTCGGTCCGCATCACGCTGCAGTTCGACCTCGAGCGCGACATCGACGCCGCCGCCCAGGACGTGCAGTCGGCGATCTCCACGGCGCTGAGGCGCCTGCCCGATGGCATGGAGCCGCCGTCCATGCGCAAGGTCAACCCGGCCGACTCGCCGATCCTGTTCCTGGCGTTCACCGGGGAGAACATCGCGCTGTCGAAGTTGAACGAGTTCGCCGAGACGCGCATCGCGCAGCGCCTGTCGATGATCTCGGGCGTCGCGCAGGTTCAGGTCTATGGAGCGCAGAAGTACGCGCTGCGCCTGTTCGTCGACCCCTCCAAGCTCGCGCGCCGCAACCTCGGCCTCGAGCAGGTGGTCAATGCGGTCCAGCAGGGCAACAGCAACCTGCCCTCGGGTTCGCTCGACGGCCGGGCACGCCAGTACTCGGTGAAGGTGGACGGATCGATCGACACCGCGGCGCAGTTCCGCAACGTGGTGGTGGCCTACCGCGACGGGGCGCCGGTGCGCTTCGGCGACATCGGCCGGGTCGAGGAAGGCGTGGCCAACGACCGCTCGTGGACCTGGTTCAACAACCAGCGGGCCATCGTGCTGGGCGTCCAGCGCCAGCCCGGCTCGAACACCATCGAGGTGGTGCGCAAGATCAACGAGCTGCTTCCCGAACTGACCCCCGCGCTGCCCGCCGGCGCGAAGATGGACGTGGTGTTCGATCGGTCCGAGTTCATCAAGGCGTCGATCAACCAGGTCTACGTGAAGCTCCTGACCGCCACCACCTTCGTGGTGCTGGTGATCCTGGTGTTCCTGCGCAACGCCCGGGCCACGCTGATCACCGCGCTGGTGCTGCCCACCTCGATGATGGGCACCTTCGGGATCATGTACCTGCTGGGCTACTCGATCAACAACCTGTCGCTGATCGCCATCATCCTGGCGGTGGGCTTCGTGGTCGACGACGCGATCGTCGTGCTGGAGAACATCGCCCGGCACATGGAGATGGGCAAGACCCGCCTCCAGGCCGCCTTCGACGGCTCGAAGGAGATCGGTTTCACCATCCTGTCGATGACCGTGTCGCTGGTCGCGGTGTTCCTGCCCATCCTGTTCATGGGCGGACTGCTCGGCCGGCTGTTCACCGAGTTCGCCGTCACGGTGGGCATCGCGGTGGCGCTGTCGGGCATCATCTCGCTGTCGCTCACGCCGATGCTGTGCAGCCGCTACCTCACCACCTCGCACAGCCACTTCTTCCTGTTCGACTGGTTCGAGGCGCTGTTCGAGGCGAGCAAGCGCGGCTACGAGCGGTCGTTGCGCTGGTGCATGCGCCATCGCTGGACGATGCTGCTGCTCTCGGTCGTGGTGCTGTGGGGCACCTGGCAGCTGTTCCAGATCGTGCCCAAGGGGTTCATTCCGCGCCAGGACACCGGGGTGATCAACGTCACCACCCGCGGCCCCGAGGGCCTGCCGTTCGAGGAGATGGCCCGCCGGCAGCAGGTGGTCACCTCCACGGTGATGGCCAACCCGAACGTCGCCGGCGTGCGCTCGAGCGCGGGCCAGGGCTTCGGCGGCGTGCTGCAGACCAACGTGGGATCGATGACGGTGCGCCTCAAGCCGCGCAGCGAGCGCGAGGACCGCGCCGACGCGGTCATCGAGCAGCTGCGCGAGGCGTTCCGCGGCCCCGCCAGCCAGGGCCTGAGGCTGTTCTTCTCCAACCCGCCTGCGGTGAACCTGGGGGGCGGCATCTCCAGCGCCGACTACCAGCTGGTGATCGCCAGCTCCGACCTGCGGGCGCTCTACGGCCCGGCCGAGGACCTCGAGCGGGCCCTGCGCGACGTGCGCACGGTGCGCGACGTGAACACCTCACTGGAGCTGCGCAACCCGGAACTGAGGGTGCACATCCTGCGCGACCGGGCGGCCGTGCTGGGCATCACCCCCCAGCAGATCGAGGCGGCCCTCTACAACGCGTTCGGCGGGCGGCAGATCAGCACGCTCTACAGCGACACCGACCAGTACGACGTGATGATCGAGGTGGACAAGCCCTTCCAGACCGACATCAACGCGCTGTCGAAGATCTACATCCAGAGCCCCTCGGGCGTCACGGTGCCGCTGTCGACGGTGGCCCGCATCGGGCGCGGAGTCGGTCCGAAGAGCGTGCAGCACTTCGGCCAGCTCGCCGCGGTCACGCTGTCGTTCAACACCGCCGTGGGCGCCTCGGTGGGCGATGCCGTGCAGGATGCGCTTCGCGTGGCCCGGGACACGCTGCCGCCGGAGATCTCCATCAACCTGACCGGCAGCGCGAAGTTCTTCCAGCAGTCGACGCAGTCGCTACCGATCCTGCTGCTGGTCACGATCGTCGTCATCTACGGCGTGCTGGCGATCCTCTACGAGCACTTCGGGCATCCGATCACCATCCTCACGGCGCTACCGCTGGCCGGATTCGGGGCGGTGCTCACCCTGATCGCGTTCGGCCAGGAACTCAACATTTTCAGTTTCGTGGGGATCATCCTGCTGGTCGGACTGGTGAAGAAGAACGGCATCATGATGGTCGACTTCGCGCTGCAGTTGCAGCGCGAGCGCCGCCTCAACCCGATCGATGCGATCGTCGAGGCCTCGGTGGTCCGCTTCCGGCCGATCATGATGACCAGCTTCGCGGCCATCTTCGCCACCCTGCCGATCGCCACCGCCACCGGCGAGGGGGCCGAATCGCGGGCGCCGATCGGGCTTGCGGTGGTCGGCGGACTGCTGTTCTCGCAGTTGCTGACCCTCTACATCACCCCCACCTTCTTCGTGAGCCTCGACCGGGTGACCCGCTGGATGCGCGGCGACCGGCGCCGTCCCGAGGACGCGCCCTACGAGCCGCCGCCCGAGCGCGGCGGCACGCCGGCCCTGGAGACCGCCACGCGCTGACGGGCAGCGCGGCCGCGACGCGGCGGGCCTCGCCCGATCCGCGTCCCCGGCGGACGGACGACCGGGGAGGGGCACGCCCTTCCCCTCGCAGGCCGGGAGCCGTCGCCGGCGGCGGGCTGCCACCCGGGCGCCGCGCCTTCGCCGCGGAGATCGAGCCCGCGGATGGGGGACCGCCGTCCCGCTCGGGGAGCCGCTCGCGCCGCGGATCGGGGCCCGGGCTCCCCGGGGGCGACCCGCGGCACCCGACGAGGAGCAGGCCGACTCGCGAAGGAGCGACATTTCCCTAAAGCCGCCTCCCCCGGGGCCGATAACAGGACCGTGGACCACGCCGCGCGCGGCTGGCGGCCCCTCCTCCCCACCGATGCGCCCGGCCCCCTCCTGCCGGACGGTCGGCGCCCGGCGCGGCCCACATTTTCCCTGCGACCGGAGCCCCTGCCAGTGACCGATTCCCTCGATTTCACCACCCCGGCCGCACCGCCGCCCCCGACGGCCCGTCCTGCCACGGCACCCGCGTCGGCCTCGCCGCTCGCCCGCCTGCAGGCGAAGCTCGCCACGCTGGACCTGTCGAGCATGCCGCGGGTGTCACCGGTGGCGAGTCGACTCGCCGCGATGGGTCCGGATGATCTCGAGTCTTCCAAGGAATTCTGCGCGCTGATCGAACAGGAGCCGATCTGCGTGGCCCGCCTGATCGGGCTAGCCAACTCGGTGGCCTACGGTGCGCCGGGCAAGAAGTTCAACAACCTCGAGCAGGCGGTGCTGCGCATCGGCCTGGAGCGCGCCGCGCAGATCGCCTTCGGCATGCTCTGCGGCCAGGCGATCAACAAGGGGCTGTCGCCGCAATGGCGAGAGTTCCTCTGGCTGCACGCCATCGCGGTCGCGCACGGCGCGAGCCTGCTCGCCAACAAGGTCAACCCGCAGGAACGCGCCAACGCCTACCTCGCGGGGATGATCTACGACATCGGCACCCTGGTCATCGAGTGCCTGCAGCCCGGCACGCTCGACCTGCTGCTGCAGACGGCCGAGAACCGCGGACTCAAGCTCGGTCGGGTCGAGAACGCGATGCTGGGCAAGGCCCGCAAGGCCGTCACGCACGCGCTGCTCGATCGCTGGTCGCTGCCGACGGACATCGTCGTCGGCATCGCCGAACGCGACCCGGGTGCCATCGACATGAACTCGCTGTCGGCCATCCTCGCGCTGGCCGACGAAATGGCGCGCTCGGGCACGGTGCTGGGCTCGGTGTATGCCGACACGCCCGCGCCGTTCGTGCTCGACTCGATCGTGGTCGAGGACTTCAGCCCGCAGCTCACCGCGCTGGTCAGTTGCGGCGATGCGGACCTGGAGAAGATCACCGAGCGTCTGGCCGACCAGGTGCAGGTGCTGCGCTCGACTGCCCAGAGCTTCTCGGACGTGGCCTGACGCCGCAGGCCCGTAGCGCGCCCGCTCGAACCGGGCGCACGACAGCGCATGGACGGGGCGCGAGGCGCGTCACGCGTCGCGGGCCTGCACTAGGCTGCGGGCACCATGCTCCCGCGTCCTCTCCCCGCAGGCCTGCCGCGACACGACCCGTCCCCTTCGATCCGCCGTCGGCCGGCCCGGCCGCGGCGGTCGAACGCGCTACTCGCCGCGGGGCTGATGGCCAGCACGCTGGCCGCCGCGAACCCGGGCACGGTGCCGAAACCCACGGCCGAGGCGTCCCCGCGCGGCGCTGCCGCGAGCGCCGCACCCGCACCGGCCTGTACGCTGCCGCCGCGGGGCTGGTTCATGCCGGGGCGTCCCGCAGCCGCGGCCCCATGGAGCGACGCGCTCGGCCATTCCATCGTGCTGCTCGGCGAGCGCCACGACAGTGCGGATCACCACCGCTGGCAGTTGCAGGTGCTGGCGGCACTGCACGCGCAGCGCCCCGACCTCGTCATCGGGCTGGAGATGTTTCCGCGCCGGGTGCAGCCCGCGCTGGATCGGTGGATCGCCGGTGAGCTGACCGAAGCCGACTTCCTGCGCCAGTCGGACTGGGCGCGGGCGTGGGGCTTCGACGCCGCGCTCTACCTGCCGATCCTGCACTTCGCGCGGATGAATCGCATCCCCCTCATTGCGCTCAACGTCGAGCGTTCGCTGGTGCGGGCGGTGGCGAACAGTGGCTGGGATGCGGTGCCCGTCGAGCAACGCGAGGGCGTCTCGCGCCCTGCGCCTGCGCCCGAGCGGCAACTCGCGAGCCTGCGCGAGATCCACCAGGCGCATCCCGCGCCCGCCGGTTCCAGCGCCACGCCCGACGCACTGCGCTTTCGCCGCTTCGTCGAGGCCCAGCTCGTCTGGGACCGCGCGATGGCCGAGGCACTCGCCAACCGACTGCGAGCGCGTCCCGGCGGCCTGCTGGTGGGCCTGGTCGGCACCGAGCACGCCCGCCGCGACCAGGGCGTGGCCCACCAGTTGATGGCGATGGGCCAGCCGACCCCCTACGTGATGCTGCCGCTCGATCGCGAACCCGGAGCCGCGTGTCCGGCGGCGAGTGCGGACCTCGCGCAGGCGTGGTTCGTGATCCCGTCCGCCGCACCCTCGGCCACACGCGAACGACCGAGGCTGGGGGTGTCGCTGGATACGCGCGATCGCGCCGTGGTGATCACGGCGGTCTCGCCCGGAAGCCTTGCCGCCCGCAGCGGCCTGCGCGCGGGCGATCGCGTCGTCTCGGTGGCGGGCCGGCCCGCGGAGGACGCATCGGTGGTCATCACCGCCGTGCGCGAGCAGCCCGCGGGCACGCTGTTGCCGATCACCGTCGCTCGCGAGGGGCGCGAGACCGAGGTGCTGGTGCGGTTTCCCGCAACGACCCCGTGAGCGCACGGCGCTCGCGCGGCTCGGGCCACACGCGTCCCTTCGGGGAACGGATGTCGCGCCCGCGCCGGCGTGCGATGCTCGGGGCCGGTGCGCTGCTGGCAACGGCGCCGCTGCTGCGCACGCAAGCCGCCCCTGCGCCCGCGTCCGCGGCCTCACCCTCGCGCGCATCACCGCCAGCGCCCCGCTCTCCTGCCGCTCCGGCTGCCCCATCGAACGGGTCGGGGCTGTCTGGCTCCACGACGCCCTTCGCTCACGCCGACTTCGACCTCAGGCTGGAACCCGCAGCCCGAAGGCTGATCGGGCGAGTCGACTGGCGACTTCCCGTCGGCGGGCCGCTGTCGCTCGTGCTCGACCGCGCGCTGCGCATCGACGAACTGCTGCCCGGCGACGGACTCGCCGCCCCACCGATCGACCACGACGAGCGCGGTCGCTGGCGACTGCGCGTCGCCGCCCGCTCGCGCGCGGCGACGCTGCGCGTGAGATGGTCGGGCACGCTCGCCCCGATCGATCCGTCGATCGATCATCGACGCGTGCTGGGCGCGTTGCCCGCGATGCTCTCCGCGGAGGGCGGGTGGCTGCCGGCCGGCAGCGCCTGGTATCCGGAGCCGGGCGTGCCGTTCACCTATCGCGTTGCGGTCGAGGGTGGCGCGCAGCACCGCGCGCTGGTACCCGGGCGGATCACGGGCGCACTGCAAGGGACCGCGAACACCCGCGCCACGTTCGAGTCCCATGCACCCGAGGAGGGACTCACGCTGATGAGCGGCCCTTGGGTCGTGACGGTTCGCGAGCCGGCCACACCCGAGTCCCCGCGCCTGCTGACCTGGTTCACGCCGGCCACGCAGTCGCTGGCCGACACCTATCTTGATGCCGCGGGCGGCTTCATCGCACGCTTCGCCAAGCGCATGGGGCCCTATCCGTTCGATGCGTTCTCGATCGTGGCCGCGCCGCTGCCCGCCGGCTTCGCGCTGCCCGGCCTCACCTGGGTGGGCGAACGCCTGCTGCCCCTGCCTTTCATGCGCGGACAGTCGCTCGCGCACGAGATCGCGCACAACTGGTGGGGCAACGGCGTGCGGGTCGACACCCGCACCGGCAACTGGAGCGAAGGGCTGGCGACCTGGCTCGCCGACCATGCGCTGCGCGCCGAGCAGTCCTCGCAGGCGGCGCGACGCATGCGCTGGGGCTGGCTGCGCGAGCAGGCGACGCTGGACCCGAAGCAGGACATGCCGCTGTCGAGGTTCCTGATGCGCACGCAGGGGGCCTCGGCCACGGTCGGCTACGGGCGCGCGGCGATGCTCTTCCACATGGTCGCAGCCGACATCGGCGAGCCCGCCTTCGATCGCGCGCTGCGCGCGCTGATGGGCTCGCACCTGGGGCGCCGCGCGGGCTGGCGCGACCTTCAGGCCGCCTTCGAGCGGGCGTCCGGCCGTTCGCTGGAGACGCTGCTGCCGCCGATGACCGGACTCGTCGGCGCACCCACCCTGGGCCCGGTCAGCGCACGGTGGACCCCGGACACGCGCACCCTGATGTTGCGACTCGCGCAGCGCACGCCCTACGGCACCGCCGCGCGGGTGCGGGTGCGCACCGCCCAGGGCACGCAGGACGTGCAGGCGAGCCTCATCGCCGGGGCCGATCAGGTCCGGCTCGCGCTGTCCTCCGGGCTGGAGCCGCAGTCGATCCAGTTCGATCCGCAGTACGACCTGTGGCGGGCGCTGGCTCGGAGCGAGCAACCGGCGCTGCTGCGCGACGTGCAACAGGCCCCGCGGGTGCAATGGATGGCGCTGGCGCCGAAGGCGGACTGGGAGCCGATGGCGCGCGAACTGGCCACCCGCCTGCTCGAGTCCGCCCCGTCCGCCGCGCCAAGCGGCAGCGGCCGCATCGACGATGCGGTGCCGCTGCTCATCGCGGGCACGCCTGCGGCGGTGGCCGCGCTGGCGGCACGCGAGCCCGCGCTCGCGCGACCCGCGGATCTGGGCGAGCCCGGCGAAGTCGAACTGTGGGCCGCGCGCAGCGCGAGCGGCACCCCTCGCCTGATCGTGGCGGCCGAGACGACCGCCACGCTGCAGCGCCTGCTGCCACGCCTCGCGCACTACGGGGGCGAGGGTTACGTGTCCTTTCGTGCCGGCCGCGTGGCGGCGCAGGGCGTCGGCGCGTTCGAGCCGCCGACGGTGGCGGTCTCGCGCTGAACCGGCGATCCGCGCCCCCGGCCGGGTCACCCCGGCACCGGACTCCAGTCCCGGCTGCCCCCTGAAGTTCGGGTCATGTCGGCCGGATCACGGCCGCGGGTTAGAATCGCGGGCGCGCCCCGGTAGCTCAGTGGATAGAGCAGCCCCCTCCTAAGGGGCAGGTCGGACGTTCGATTCGTCTTCGGGGCGCCAGAACTCTCCAGGCCTTGCGTCATCTCCCGAGGGCTTCGGAACATCGCCTGCCCACGTCGTCCCCCGAATGCCGAGGGTGGCGACGGGTCCCGCGCAGCGGAGCGTGTCGCGGCGTTCCGTTTGGCCGAGGTGCCTCCGCCCCTGAACGCCCGTCCCCGGCACGCGTTTGGTGTCCCTGCCTCACCGACGTTCCGCGGGCGGCTCGGTGGTGACGGGATCCGGCACCCGGGCCAATGCCGGCACGCGCACTCCCGTTCGCCGCGGGCCACCGCGAGGCGGCTGGGTCCCGGCGCAGGTCGCCGAGGGAATCGGGGCTGGTCGACCGGTATACTGGAGCACGAGCCGCAGCATCGCGGACAGGAGGGCGTTCATGGGCTTCGACGAGACATGGGACGTCATCGTGGTCGGCTTCGGCCACGCGGGCGGGATATCGGCGATCAACGCCGCCGACCAGGGCGCGCGCACGCTGGTGGTGGAGAAGTCGCCCGTGCCCGGGGGCCTGTCGATCTGCTCCTACGGCGCGGTGCGCAGCGCGCGCGACCGCGAGGGCGCGTACGACTACCTCACCGCCACCTGCGCCGGTCGCACGCCGGCTGCCGTGTTGCGTACGCTGGCCGATGGCATGTGCGAACTGGAGGCCTACGTCCGCGAACTCGCACGCGTGAACGGCGCGGTGATCGAGACCTCGATCGAACAGAACGCGAAGGCCGAGGCGGCGACTGACCCGTACCGGCGGCGCATCAGCGCCAACTACCCGCTGCCCGGCACCGAGTCGTTCTATCACACGTCGGTCATCGACGTGCCCGGCTTCGACGCCCGCGCGGAATACCCGTGGGCGAATGGCGCACCGAACGGGCCGAAACTGTTCAAGGTCGTGCACGACAACGTGGCCAGGCGCGGGATCGAGGTGCGGCTCGCCACGCCCGCGCAGCGGCTGGTCACCGACCCCGCGACCCGCGAGGTGCTGGGCATCGAGGTCGGGGCACCCGGCGCCACGCGGAGGCTCCGCGCGCGGCGCGGCGTGGTGCTCGCCTGCGGTGGCTTCGAGGCGAACGGGGCGATGAAGCAGCAGTTCTTCGAGGGCCAGCCCGTGCTGAACGCCGCTGCGCGCTGCAACGAGGGCGATGGCATCCGGATGGCGCAGGCGCTCGGCGCGGGCCTCTGGCACATGTGGCACGTGCACGGCGCCTACGGCTTCCGCCATACCGACCCGTCCTACCCGTACGGCATCCGGGCGAAGCGCTTCCCCGACTGGTTCCCCGGCGAGTCCGATCGCCCTCGCCTCCCGATGGCGTGGATCCTGCTGGACCGCTTCGGGCGTCGGTTCATGTCCGAGTACCAACCCTACTCCCAGGACACCTGCATCCGGCCGCTGATGCAGCTCGACCCGGTGACCCAATCGTTTCCCCGCAACCCCGCGTTCCTGGTCTGCGACGAGGCTGGCCGGCGGCTGTATCCGCTGGGCAAGCCGACCTCCAATGACCCCGGCATCCGCTACGAGTGGAGCGAGGACAACCTGCGCGAAGTGGACAACGGCATCCTCACCCGGGCAGCGACGCTGGAGGAACTGTTCGAGCGGCTCGGCCTCGACGCCGATGCCGTACGCGCAGGCGTCGCCAGCATCGCGCGCTGGAACACGCTGTGTGCAGCCGGGCGTGACGAGGACTTCGGCCGCCCGCCGGGTTCGATGCGGCCGATCATCGAGCCGCCCTTCATCGGCGCGCCGGTGCACGCGACCCTGTCCAACACGCAAGGGGGCCCGGTGCACGACGAGCACAGCCGCATCCTCGACGTGTGGGGCGAGCCGATCCCGCGCCTGTACGCAGCCGGCGAGATGGGCAGTGCATTCGGCCACCTCTACTTCTCCGGCGCCAATATCGCCGAGTGCTTCGTCACCGGCCGGGTCGCCGGGTCCGCGGTCGCGCGGGAAGCGGCCGGCGCCTGGGCCTGAACGCGCAACCACGGTGCCAAGGAAGCCACGGGCTGCTTCAATTGCCGATCCGCGGATGCCGGCTGATCGGCGTTGGCGCCATCCGCGACGACACCCTCTCGGGAGGCGACTGCATGGACGCTTGAGGCCGTGGGATCGGCCGCGTAGACTCGATCTCGCAGGATCCACGCCCCACGAGTCTCCCCGATGACCGACCGCACCCGCCCGAATCGGGAACCAGGCGCGCATTCGCGCCACAAGGACACGATCGTCGGCCATGCGGCGCGCGACCCGCAGCGCTTCTCGGGCATGGTGAATCCGCCGGTGTTCCGCGGATCGACCGTGCTGTTCGAGAACACCGCCACCTACGAGGGGCGGGACCCGGACGACTACAAGGTGATGCGCTACGGCGTGCACGGCACGCCGACCACCTTCGCCCTCGAAGCGGCGGTGGCGGAGCTCGAGGGCGGGCATGCCGCCGTCGCGGTGCCGTCGGGGCTGGCTGCGATCACCGCGGCGTTACTGGCCTACGCGCGGCAAGGCAGCCACCTGCTGGTGACCGACACCGCCTACGGTCCCACGCGCACCTTCTGCGACCGTCGGCTCACCGCCCTGGGCGTGGACGTCGAATACTACGACCCGGCGATCGGCGCGGACATTGCCGCACTGATCCGCCCGCATACCTGCGCGGTGTACTGCGAGGCGCCGGGCTCGATGACCTTCGAGATGCAGGACATCCCGGCGATCGCCGCCGCCGCGCATGCGAAAGGCGTGCCGGTGCTGGCCGACAACACTTGGGGTACGCCCTACTTCTTCCGCGCCTTCGACCACGGCGTCGACGTGTCGATCCATGCGGGAACCAAATACATCGCCGGCCACTCGGACACGCTGATCGGCGTGATCGTCACCAACCCGGCGAACTGGCTGACCGTCCGGCGCAGCGTCGCCGACCTGGGCATGTGCGTGAGTCCGGACGACTGCTGGCTCGCGCTACGCGGCCTGCGAACCATCGGCGTTCGCATGCGTCACCAGATGCAGAGTGCGCTGGCCGTCGCCCGCTTCCTCGAGGCGCATCCCCGGGTCTCGCGCGTGCTGTACCCGGCACTGGAAAGCGACCCCGGCCATGCCGTCTGGAAGCGCGACTTCGACGGTGCCGCCTCGCTGTTCGGCGTGGTGCTGAAGCCTTCGACCGACGCGTCGGTGGTGGCGATGATCGATTCGCTCGAACTGTTCGGCATCGGGTCGAGCTGGGGTGGGTACGAGAGCCTGGCGATCCGGGCGAAGATGATCACGCGCACGGCGACGCCGTGGAACCCGGAGGGGCCGCTGGTCCGTCTCCACGTCGGCCTCGAACATCCCCAGGACCTGATCGATGACCTCGCGCACGGGCTGTCGTTGCTCACGACGCAGTAGACCCACGGGAAACGCCGATGGCCTGCGTGTGCGGTGCGTCGCGTGTGCCTGCCGGGGCTGACGGTCGAGGGTCCACGGCTGATCGACAGCCCGCCAACCTCTTTCGCGCGGGGGGCCGACGCTGATCCATTCCCCGGTCACCGCCATCGGGTCGCTCGGCTAGAATCCAGGCGTTGAAACCGCCTGCGGTTGGATACGACGTCGGCATGCATCGACGCGGCCGATGGCGATCCTGGAGGATGCATGGCCCGATCCCTTTCCCGGGCGGACGCCGCGAGCGTGCGTCGCGTGCTTCGCGTCGGCGACGCCGAGCACGACTACTTCAGCCTGGCCGAGGCGGCTGGGATCGGCCTGTCCGGGATCGAACGCCTGCCCTACACGATCAAGGTGATGGCGGAGAACCTGATCCGCCAGCGTGCGCTCGGCCAGTCCGGCCCGGAAGACCTCAACGGCTTCGTGCGGTGGCTCGCGCAGCGCGACGACCCTCGCGCCTCCGATCGCATGGAATGCGAGATCGGGTTTCGCCCGACGCGCATGATGATGCCCGACTCCTCCGGTATCACCCTGCTCGGCGACCTCGCCGCGATGCGCGACGCGATGGTCGAGCTGGGCGGCGACCCGTCACGGATCAACCCGCAGATTCCGCTCGACTTCATCGTCGATCATTCGGTGATGGTCGAAGCGCAGGGACGCGCGGATGCACTGGCCTTCAACATGCAGCGCGAGTTCGAGCAGAACCGCGAGCGCTACGAGTTCCTGCGCTGGGGCAGCCGGGCGTTCGACAACCTGCGCGTGTTCCCGCCGGGCTCGGGCATCCTGCACCAGATCAATCTCGAGTACCTCGCCCGCGTGGTGTCCACCGCCCAGACGGGAGGCCGCAGTCTCGCCTTTCCGGACTCGCTGATCGCGATGGACAGCCACACCGCGATGACCAACGCGCTGGGCATCGTCGGCTGGGGCGTCGGCGGGCTGGAAGGCGGCACGGTGGCGCTCGGCGAGCCGATCTCGATCCTCGTCCCCGAGGTCGTGGGCTGCCGACTGGTCGGTCGGCTGCCCGCGGGCGCGACGGCCACAGATCTGGCGCTCACCCTCACGCAGGCGATGCGCCACCACGGCGTGATCGCGAAGGTGGTCGAGTTCTTCGGCCCGGGCGTGGACACGCTCACGCTGCCCGAGCGGGCGACGCTATCCAACATGTCGCCGGAGTACGGGGCGAACATGGGCTTCTTCCCGGTCGATGCCGAGACGCTCGCCTATCTGTCGCTGACGGGCCGCGCGCCCGGGCAGGTGGCGCTGGTGGAGGCCTACTGCCGGGCACAGGGACTCTGGCGCGACGACACGCAGCCACTGCCCGACTATGCACAGGTGGTGGAGATCGACCTCGCGTCGATCGAGCCCTGCATGGCCGGTCCGGGTCGGCCGGACGCGCGCGTACCGCTCGCACAGGTGCCGGCGGCGTTCGCCTCGTCGATCGCGCCAACCGCGCCCGACGCGTCCGCCCGGATGCGCATGCCGCTTCCCCGCATCGCCGACACGCTCGGCGACGGCGATGTGGCGATTGCGGCGATCACCAGTTGCACCAACACCTCGAACCCGATGGTGATGATCGCCGCCGGCCTGCTCGCCCGCAACGCTCGGCGCCGCGGGTTGAAGCCACCACCACGGGTGAAGACCTCGCTCTCCCCCGGCTCTCGCGTGGTGGCCGACTACCTCGAGCGCAGCGGCCTGCAGGCCGACCTCGACGCGCTGGGCTTCCAGGTGACCGGCTTCGGCTGCATGACCTGCATGGGCAATTCCGGTCCGCTGGCCGAGGACGTGCACGCAGCGATCGATGCGGCGCAGCTCGCGACCGTGGCGGTGCTCTCGGGCAACCGGAACTTCGATGCCCGCATCCACCCGAGCGTACGCGCGAACTTCCTCGGCTCGCCCCCGCTGGTGGTCGCCTGCGCGATCGCCGGCTCCGTCATGCGGGACCTCACCTGCGAGCCGCTCGGCCATGATCCGCACGGCCATCCGGTCTACCTGCGCGAGATATGGCCGGATGCACGCGAGGTCCGCGAGGTGCTGCAGACGACGCTCGACGCGAGCCTGTTCAGCGAACGCTATCGCACCCTGCTCGACGGCACGCCGCAATGGCAAGCGCTGCAGGCGCCCGACACCGCGCTCCACGAGTGGCGCCCCGACAGCCACTTCATCATCCGCCCGCCGTTCTTCGAGGGGATACCCGCCGCGCCGCCGCCGGTACCGCCGCTGCAGGGGGCCCGCATGCTGCTGATGCTGGGCGACATGGTGACCACGGATCACATCTCGCCGATCGGCGCGATTCCGGCCGATGGACCGGCGGGTCGCTACCTGCAGTCGCTCGGCGTCGCGCCGAAGGACTTCGTGAACTACGCGGCCCGGCGCCTGAACCACGAGGTGATGGTGCGGGGCACTTTCGCCAACCTGCGCCTGCGCAACGAGCTGACGCCCGGCGTGGAGGGCTCGTCGACGCGCCACCTGCCCTCGGGCGAGGCAATGTCGGTACACGAGGCCTCGGAGCGTTACCGCTCCGAGGGCGTGCCGCTCGTCGTGGTGGCCGGGCGGGAGTACGGCGCCGGATCCTCGCGCGACTGGGCTGCCAAGGGCACGCGCCTGCTCGGCGTGCGCGCGGTGATCGCCGAGTCGTTCGAACGCATCCACCGGTCCAACCTCGTCGGCATGGGCGTGCTGCCGCTGCAGTGGCCTGCCGGCACGACGAGAAAGACACTCGGCCTGGTCGGCGACGAGACCTTCGATATCGACGCGCCCGCCGCCGCACTGGATCCGCGCGTACAGGTACCCTGCACCCTCCACCGACCGGACGGCAGCCGCGTCGAGCTCCTGCTGACCTCCCGCCTCGATACCCGCCTCGAGGTCGGGTATTACCGCAACGGTGGCATCGTCCAGTACGTGCTGCGCAAGTTCCTGCGCAGCGCTTCCACGACCCGGTCCGAGGAGGCCCTCTCATGACATCCACCCCAGCCGGCATCCCTGCCCTCGCTGCGGCCTGCTGCCTGCTGCCGCTCGCAACGGGGGCCCATGCGCAACCGGCGCAGCCGGACTACCCGACGAAATCCATCCTGTTCATGGTGCCGCAAGCGGCCGGCGGGTCCACCGACACGCTCGCGCGCCTGATCGGCCAGCGACTGGGCGATGCGCTCGGCGTGACGATCACGGTGGAGAACCGTCCCGGCGCCAACGGCATCATCGGCACCGAAGCGGCGCTCAAGGCCGCGCCCAACGGCGGCACGCTGGTGGTGAGCGGCACCGGCATCATGGCGATCAACCCGTCGCTGTATCCGAAGTTGTCCTACGACCCGGTGCGCAACTTCGCCCCGGTGGCCAACTTCGGCTACTCGACCAGCGTGCTGGTCGCGCACCCGTCGCTGCCGGTGAAGACCATCGCCGAGGTGATCGCGCTGGCGAAGAAGAAGCCGGGCGCGATCAAGTTCGCCTCGGCGGGCGTGGGCAGCACGCCGCACCTGTCGGCCGCGCTGTTCCAGCACATGTCCGGCGTGGATATCCTGCACGTGCCGTACAAGGGCAGCACGCCGGGCGTGAGCGCCACCCTCACCGGCGAGACCGAGATCATGTTCACCGGGGTGGCCTCGGCGCTGTCGTTCATCAAGGCCGGACGCCTGCGCGCGATCTCCATCAACGGCCCCCGGCGCAGCCCCGCGCTGCCCACCGTGCCCACGGCGGGCGAGTCCGGCCTGCCCGGATTCGAGGCCGACTTCTGGATCGGCCTGTTCGCCCCGGCCGGTGTGCCCCGCCCCCTGATCACGCGCCTCAACGCCGAGGTGAACCGCATCCTCACCGCCGAGGGCATGCGCGAGCGGCTCGGTGAACTGGGCGTGGATGCGGTGCCGGGCACGCCGGAGCAGTTCGGTGAACTGCTCGTGCGCGACATCGATCGCTGGGCGAAGGCGGTGCGCGCGGCGGGCCTGAAGGGGGAGTGATCGGGCGTATCGCCAGCCCCTCGCAGGGGGGCTGGCGCGCCCGTACGCGATCGGGTCCCAGGTGGTTGCCGGCGCAATGCCCCGAGGCGCACTGCGGCGGCGAGCGTGCAAGGGGAAAGCACGCTCGCGCAACGGCCGCCCTGCCCGGCGGCTTCATCGGTAGCGCTTCAGCCCGGGGGACGCACGTGCAACGGTCTGATCGCGTTGCCGTTTCCGCTCCTGGCGGTCCTGGTGCCGCAGTTGCAGCTGACGGAGTCGCTCGTTGCGCCGCGCTTCGACGGCCTGCGGCGCGTCGTACTCGGCCCGCCGTCGCCCTTCGGCCAACACCGCTCGATGGTGCATCTGCATGCGGCGGAACATCTCGCCACCCCAGCTGTCACCCAGGATCCGAGCCGTCTCCGGCTCGCCGATGGCCTTGGCCGCGTGGTACAGGATGCAGCGGATGTATCCGTCGAAATACCCACGCTCCCATCGCTCGATCTCCACGTCGGCAAGGCCATGGAGGATGCGGCGCTGGACATCGGCTTCGTCCGCGGGCACGCCCAGGTGCCGGGTGGCTCGCATGAGCGCGCGCTGCAATCCCTCGCGAAACTCCGTTGCCCTGCAAAAGCAGAAGACACGCGTGCACAGGTTTCGACGTTCGGTCTCGAACAGATAGTCGAGCAGCCAAGGGTCGGACATGATCGGTCACTCCCGGAGGGGCCGGTGGGATCCGATCCGGATCGATCATCGTGGCCGCCGAATCCCGCGCATCTGCGCCTCACGCAGCAGGAGGATGTCCGGAATGGCCCGGCGGACGAGGATACCCACGGCCCAGTTGAACTTCGCCGCTGATTCGGCCGGATACCGCTCGAGCCGGGTCAGGACGATCTGGAACCTTCACGCGACCGCGCGTGATATCTCGCCGAACTCGATCCGCCGATGCAGCGAGGGGTGCCGCCTGCCGGGGGTTGGTGCGCCCAGGCAGCCACGGCCGGCCGCAACGACCGGCGCCCCGATCGAAGACGCGCGGGATGCCCCGCCGTCTCCTGCGGACATGCGGGACGTCGCCGGACGGTCCGATGCGGGACACGCTCGCGGCCTGACGGCGGCACGGTGCCGCCATGCAGGGCGATCCTGCGTTCCCTTCGCCTCCGGTGCGACCTGGCCTGCCATCACGGACTCTCCGTGGGTCTGCTCGGCTTGCAGGTGGGCATCATGGCTGCCGGGCGACCCGCGGATACGCTACTCTAATTCCGGCAATCGAACCAGTCGGGTCGTACTGCCGGCCGCAAGGGCGCGCTCGATCGACCGGCTGCTCGCGTCCACGCTGCTGCCTCGTCCGCGCCCCGGCGCCATCGGCTTCCCCGGAGACCCGTCGCCATTCGCACGCCCGCCCAACCACCACCCGACTACGCCGGCTTCCGGGTACGCGCCGTCGCAGCACTGATCGACCTGCTGCTGCTCGTCACCGTGTCCGCCGTGCTGCTCACCTACGTGTACGGGTGGACATACTGGACCCGGCCTTCGGGCGCGCTCACCGGCATCGGCGAGCTCCTGATCGTGGGGCTGGTGCCGCTGGCGATCGCCATCGGACTGTGGTGCTTCAGGCAGGGCACCCCGGGGCAGATCGCCCTCTCCCTGGGCGTGGTCGACGAGCACACCGGCGAGCCGATCTCCGCAGGCCAGGGGCTCATCCGGGCCGTGGCCGGCGTGCTGTCGGCGATCCCCCTCGGGCTGGGCCTGCTGTGGATCGCGTTCGATCCGAAGAAGCAGGGCTGGCACGACAAGCTTGCAGGCACGGTAGTCCTCACCGGCGTGGAGATGCCGATGCGCGGGCGAGACCAGGGCCGGGTGATGCGGCGAGATCGCCGTCCCCTGCCCCGGGACACCGACGAAGACACGGTCCTGCCGCTGCCCGACGCCGACCTCGAGTGGACCTCGGCCGTGGCGCTCGCGCGCAGCGACGGGTTCGGGCAGATCGTCGCCGCCCTGCTGCTGGCCCTCGCGGGCATCGGCGCCCTCGTCTATGCCGGGCCGCTGCGTGAAGTCGGCCCGTGGGCGATCGCCATCGCGGCGGTGGTGTTTCTCGCGCATGCGGCGGGGCTGGTCATGGGATGGCGCAGCTCGCTGTCCTTCGGCCTCGCCCTCTTCGCGCTGCTGGGGCTGGGCTCCCTCGGCGCGGGCGCGTGGTTCTTCACGCGCCTGCCTGGAACAGCCGGTTGGGAGTTCGTTGGCTACCTCTTCCTGGGGATCGTCACCTGGGTCATCGGGGCGGCGTCCTGCGCGGTCGGCGTGGCGTTATGGCAAAGCCGGAGTTCCTTCAGGGGCGACGGACGCGGTACCCGCGGCGCCCTCTTCGGGACCGTGGTGTCGCTGGTCGCGCTGGCGTGGGCGAGCCATGCCCTCTTCCAGTTCTACCGCACGTGCGAGAAGGCCAGGCCCGGGGCGAGACCGCCGGCCTGTGCCGTGCTGGGCGCCGCCTCGGGACCCGTTCACCCACCGACGACGGCCTTTCCGCCGCCCTCGCCGCGCACCTGAGTTCGCTGGCGCGGATCGAGCCGATCACCCCTGTCGCGTCTTCAACCCTTGCAGCACCCGCGACGGCGTGAGCGGCAACCGCCGGAACCGCACTCCGGTGGCATCGAACACCGCGTTGGCGAGCGCGGCGCCGGTAGGCCCCTGCGACGCCTCGCCGGTACCGAGGAAGGGCGCGCCCGGGCGGTTGATCAGCACGACGTCCACCGGCGGCACCTCGGAGAAGGTGAGGATCGGATAACTCGCCCAGTCCTCGGAGAGGATGCGGGTGTCGTCCATCTGCACCTCTTCCTTGAGCGTCCAGGAGAGCGACTGCACCAGCCCGCCCTCGATCTGGTTGCTCACTCCGTCGGGGCTGACGATATGCCCGCTGTCGGCGCTGGCCACCGCGCGCAGTACGCGGATGCTGCCGCTGCGCGCATCGACCTCCACCTCCAGCGCCACCGCGCAGTAACCCGCGGTGTTCTTGTAGCGGGCGAACGCGATGCCCCGCCCGCGGCCGGACGCCCGCTTCCACGAGCTCCATCCGAAGCGCTCGGCGGCCGCGCGGATCGCGTCGCGGGCGCGTTCGTCCTTCAGGTGGCGCAACCGGTACTCGACCGGATCGGCGCCGGTCGCGCGCGCGAGTTCGTCCATGAACGACTCGATCGCGAACACGTTGCCGTATGCGCCCAGCCCGCGATGCGAGGACACCCGTACCGGCATCTCGGTGATGAAGTGCGTGAGCACGTTCTGGCCAGGAAAATCGTAGAGCGCGATGGCGTTGCGATCCGCCGCGTAGTTCGGCGGACCGTTGTTCACCGGCACGGGCTGCGGGATCGGCTTGGCGAGATGGCCCGCCGGCAGCAGGTTGCCCGCCTGGTTGCCCGGTCGCGTGGTGTGCGGCGTCGACCAGAGCTCGAAGTCCCAGTCGAGAACGCTGCCCTTCGCATCCAGCGCCGCGCGGGTGCGGATCAGCATGGCGGAGCCATAGGGCTCCCAGCGGTGCTCCTGCTCGCGCGTGTACTGCAGGCGCACCGGGCGCCCGGGCACCTGCACCGCGAGCAGCGCGGCATCGGCGGCGGCGTCATCGGCGAGGTTGTGGCCGTAGCAGCCCGCGCCCTGCACGTGCTGCAGCCGAACGCGCTCGCGCGGCAATCCCAGCAGGCCCGCGATCGCGGTGGCGGTCTCGAACACCGACTGGCTGTGGGTCTGCACCACGAGGGTGCCATCGGTGCCCATCGTCGCCACCGCAGCGGACGTGCCGATCGAGGCGTGCATCTGGTAGGGACGGAAGTAGGTCGCCTCCACCGTTCGCGCGACTTCGCCGGGCGTGGTGCGGGGCTGGCGCCGGGTGGGGATGTCGCGCGCGATGGGGGCCGAGCGCAGCCACGCCTCCACGCCGTCGGTGCGCGGCAGCACCGCCGGCGTGTCCCAGCGGCAACTCTTCGCAAGCGCATCGGCGGCGGCATTTGCCTGCGATTCGCGCTGCGCGATCACGCCCAGGAAGCTGCCGTCGCGCACCACCTTCACCACGCCGGGCATGCGCTCGACCGCGGCGGTGTCCGCCGACAGCAGCCGGGCGCGATAGGTCGAGGGGCGCACCACCCGCCCGAACAGCAGCCCCTCGGGGCGCAGTTCCTGGACGAACATCGACTGGCCGAGGATCTTCGGGGTGAGGTCGACCCTGGGAACCGAGGTGCCGATGTAGCGATGCCCCGAAGCTTTGAGCGCGACCTTGCCGGTGGCCTCGCGCCGCAGCTCCTCGCCGGCGGGGAGATCCCAGTAGCTCGTCCGTGCACCGGACGCGGCGACGATCGCCGCATCCTCCACCCGCAGGCTCGTCGCGGGCACGCCCAGGCGCGTCGCCGCCAGTTCGAGCAGCGCGGCGCGCACCTCGGCCGCCGCGTGGCGCACCGCGGTGGCGCAATCGGGCATCGAGAACGAGCCCGCGGTCGTCCCCTCGTTGGGCACCAGCGCGGTGTCGCCCGAGACGATGCGCACGCGCTCGAGGTTCACGTCCAGCTCGTCCGCGCACACCTGCGCCACCGCGGTGAGGATGCCCTGCCCCAGTTCGACCTTGCCCACCATCAGCAGGATCGACCGATCGGCCGGCTGCACGCGGATCCAGGCGTCGAGCCGCCGGTGGCGCTGGAGGTTACCCGGCAGCCTCGGCGGTGACGCCGTTGCCGGGACCTGCGCGAGGCCCGCCTCCAGGGGAATGGCGAAGGCGAGCGTGAAGCCACCCGTCTGCCGCAGGAATCGCCTGCGGTCGCTGCGTTCGAGTCCGTCCATCTCAGCCTCCCCGCGCCGCGCGCAGCACCGCGCGCACGATCCGGTTGTGCGCCCCGCATCGGCACAGGTTGCCATCGAGCGCGGAGCGTACCTGCGCATCGCTGGGCTTCGGGTTGCGCTGGAGCAGCGCCTGCGCCTGGAGGATGATCCCGGAGGTGCAGTAGCCGCACTGCGCGGCCTGCTCGTCGATGAATGCCTGCTGCAGCCGGCCCGGGCGTCCGCCTTCGGTGAGGCCCGCGAGGGTCGTCACCGTGCGTCCATCGGCCGCCGAGAGCGGCAGCACGCAACTGCGCACCGGGTTGCCGTCCATGAGTACCGTGCACGAACCGCACTGCGCCTTGCCACAGCCGTACTTCGGCCCGTCGGCCCCGAGGTCGTTGGCGAGCACCTGCAGGAGCGGCTCGCTCGCGGGCAAGTCCACCTGCACGGCGCGCCCGTTCAGCGTGAAGCGGGTCATGGGTTCCTCCTTCGGTGGCCGGCTCGCGGGGACGCAGCGGCGGGCTTGTACTGTTCTGGCCGACATTCTATCGTCTGCGCGCGGCGGGGCAACCGCTCCGCCCCGCCTACCGGAGTCCGCTCGTGGAGACCCTCGCCTCGGCACTGCGTGCCCATCCGGAGATCGCCGTGTTCCTCGCGATCGGACTGGGTTACTGGATCGGACGCTTCAGCATCCGCGGGGTGGGCTTCGGTCCCGTGACCGGCTCCCTGATCGCCGGCCTGCTGGTCGGGTCCGTGGTCGCCGTGCCTGTCGCCGATACCGCGAAGCAGTTGCTCTTCCTGCTCTTCATGTTCGGCATCGGCTATTCGGCGGGCCCGGGCTTCGTGCGTGGCCTGCGGGACGCGGGCTGGCGCTGGGCCGTCCTGGGCACCGTCGTGCCGGTCGCAGGCCTGCTGACGGCGTGGGCGATGGCGCGGCTGCTCGACCTCGAACTGGGCTATGCGGCCGGGATGATGTCCGGGGGCCTGACCGAGTCGCCGGTGATCGGCACCGCCAGCGAGGCGATCCGCGCGCTGCCCCTTCCCCCGGAGGAGAAGTCGCGGCTGATCGCGCAGATCCCGGTAGCCGATGCGCTCACCTATCTCTTCGGCACCGTCGGCGTCATCCTGTTCTGCGGCTACATCGGCCCCTGGCTGCTGCGGGTCGATCTCAAGGCCGATGGCCGCCGCCTGGAGACCGCGATGGGCTTCACCCGGGAGGACGACGGCATCGACTCCGGATGGCGCATGTTCGCGATGCGCGCCTACCGGCTGGAGGCCCACCACCGAGTCGTCGGCCTCACCGTCGCCTCGGCCGAGCGCAGCGTCGCACCGGCGCGCCTGTTCGTCGAGCGCATCCGTCGCGGCGGCGAGATCATCGATGCCCAACCCGACACCGTGCTGCGTGCGGGCGACGTGGTCGCCGTCATCGGCTCGCGCGAAACCCTGGTGCAACTGCTCGCGGGCAGCGCCGCGGAGATGCACGACCGCGAACTGCTCGAGGTGCCGCTCGCCACCCGCGACGTGGTGCTGACCAACCCCTCGGTGATCGGCCGCTCGGTCGCGGAGCTGCGCGAGGAGACGGTCGCGTTTCGCGGCGTGTTCCTGCAATCGATCCGAAGGGCGGGGCATGCGCTGCCGATCGAGCCCGCCCGGCGCCTGGAGGCGGGCGACATCCTGACCCTGCACGGACTCGCGCCGGCGGTCGATCGGATCGCGGGACTCGCCGGAGAGCCGGTCCGCTCGTCGCGCGGGGCCAACTTCGTCGCCCTCGGATTCGCGATCGCCGCGGGGGCGCTGGCCGGACTGCTGCTGGCCATCCCGGTGGGGGGCCTGCACATCGCGCTGGGCAGCAGCGTGGCCGTGCTTCTGGTGGGCATCGCGCTGGGCTGGCGCAATGCCCGGCACCCGGGCTTCGCGCACATCCCCGCGCCCGCGATCGAGTTCATGAAGTCGCTCGGCCTGTCGGCCTTCGTCGCGATGATCGGGCTGAAGGCGGGCCCGGTCTTCATCGACGCCATCCGCGAAGTCGGCCTCGCGGTGTTCTTCGGCGGCATCGTGGTCACGCTGGTACCGCAGTTCGTGGGCCTGCTGGTGGGGCGCTACCTGCTGCGCATCGAGCCACTGCTGCTGCTGGGCGCGCTGGCCGGGGCGCAGACGATGACCGCGGCGCTGGCCGCCGTGCAGGATCGCTCCGAGAGTCCGGTGGCGGTGATCGGCTATTCGAGCACGGTGGCGTTCGGACACATCCTGATCTCCATCGGCGGCACGGCGCTGGTCTGGATGCTGCACGCCGGCTGAGTTCCTCTCTCGTCGGCGCACCACGGGATCGCGGCCGACACCGGGCCGACGGCTGGCGGGACCCTCGCTTGACCTGCATCAAGGCCACCGGTCGCGGCTGCGTCGAGCATGCCGGGAAACCGACTTCGCCCCGCAGCCCGCGGGCATGGACCGACAGGAGATCGCATGATCATCGGTGTTCCCGCAGAGACCAAGGTGCACGAGTACCGGACCGCGCTCACCCCCGACGGTGCGCGCACGCTGCGTGCCGACGGCCACGAAGTCCGCGTGCAGCACGGGGCGGGGCGACGCGCCGGCCACGCGGACGCAGCCTATGCCGCCGCCGGGGCTGTGCTGGTCGATGCCCCCGAGGCCTGGGCCGCGGACATCGTGGTCAAGGTGAAGGAGCCGCAGCCGCCGGAATACGCCCACCTGCGGGCGGGCCAGGTCCTCTACGGCTACCTGCACCTGGCGGCGGCACCCGACCTGGCGGCCGAACTGGTCGCCCGGGGAGTCACCGGCATCGCCTACGAGACGGTCACGGGCCCGCGCGGCGACACGCCGCTGCTCGCGCCGATGTCGCGCATCGCCGGGCGCCTGGCGATCCAGTCCGGGATGCACGCGCTCGAGGCACCGCAGGGAGGGTCGGGTGTCCTGCTGCCCGGGGCGCCGGGCGTGGAACCGGGACACGTGCTGGTGATCGGCGGCGGCATGGTCGGCAGCAACGCAGCACGCATCGCGCTGGGTATCGGCGCGCGGGTCACCCTGCTCGACGTATCCCCCGAACGCCTCGCGCAACTCGACGAACAGTGGGGCGGACGCGTGCAGACCCGCCTGTCCGATGAAGCGGGTCTGGCCGAGTGCGTCGCGCGAGCCGATCTGGTCGTGGGCGCGGTGTACGTGCAGGGCCGCCGTGCCCCGGTGCTGCTGCACCGGGACCACCTGCGCGCGATGCGCCCGGGCAGCGTGCTGGTGGATGTGGCCATCGACCAGGGCGGGATCGCCGAGACTTCGAGACCGACCACGCACGCAGCCCCCACCTATGTCGAGGAAGGCGTGGTGCACCACTGCGTGGCCAACATGCCCTCGGCCGTCGCGCTGACCTCCACGTCCGCGCTGGCTGCGGTCACGCTGCCCGGTCTGCGCTCGCTCGCCCGGCAGGGCGTGCGCGCCGCACTGGAGTCCGACGCGGGGCTGGCCAGCGGCCTCAACGTCGCCTCGGGCGAAATCGTGCACCCGGGGCTCGCCCGCGACCTCGGTCGCGCGGCACGCGACTGGCGTACGCTCGCCTTCTGAGGTCCATGCCCCGCCCGACGAGCACGCCCGGCGGGCTGCGCAGGCCCGGCTCCCGCGGACCGTCAATGCGTCGGGTCGATCAACCCGGCGCGACCGCCGGCTCGGCGCGCAGGCCGGACAGCGTGCCCCGCGCCACCTCGATGTGCTGCCTCAGCAGGTAGAGCTGGTCGGCGTAGGCGATCGGGATCGGCCGCGTGCAGGCCTCGATGTCGAGTGCGTCGAGCCGCGACTCGAACTCGTGGGCGCGATCCGGTCGCCAGTCGGTGCGAAGGTCCTGTTCGATCATCCGCAACTGCGCGTACAGCCTCAGGATACGACGCCGGATCCGCCAGTGGTACAGCGGCGGCAGGATGCGCGCCAACGGCAGCGCGACCGCCACCACCGGCAGCAGCATCACCCACAGGCGCTCGACCAGGATCGCAAGCCACAACGGCAGCACGCGCTGCAGGAACGGCAAGCCACCCTCGTAGAAGCGTCGCGCCTCGCTGCTCAACTCGATCTCCAGCCCACGCGCGGTCGGGAACTCCCCGGCGTGGTGGAAGAGACCGCTGCCCCCATGCACCTGCGCGGCGGCCTGCAGCAGCAGGGTCTGCAGCGTCGGGTGCAGCGACTCGCGCGCGATCAGCTGCACGGTGGGTGCGACCAGCGCGGTGTCGCGCCGGGGAAGATCCCGCACCAGGTCGATCGCGCCACGGGGCAGCACCACCCGCGACAGGAACAGGAAGCGACGCGTGTAGGCGTCGGCCTGCACGAAGCTCATCACGCGTACTGCGGGATCGCGCAGCAGCGGCGCGATGTAGGCCGCCTCCGGGGCCGCGACCATGATCGCCGCGTCGATCTCCCCCGCCATCAGCGCGCGCGCCGCCGCCTCCCCGCCGATCGCGCGCAGCACGACATCGCGTGCACCCAGTTCGTTGGCCTCGAGCAGCCGAAGCGCCAGCACCCGCGTGCCGCTGCCTTCCCCGCCGATGGCCACGCGCCGGCCGCGCAGCTCGGTGAGACGACCCGCGCGAACGTCGCCGCGATGGAACACCCAGATCGGCTCGTGGTACAGGCCGCCGAGGGACACCAGCGCATCGTCCTTGGCCTGTCCGGCATCGAGCAACCCGCCCTGGACCAGCGCGACATCGACTCCGGAGGACTCGTCGCGCAGCAGTTCCAGGTTTCGGGCCGAGCCGGCGGTGGGGCGCAGGTTCAGCGTGAACCCCTTCTTCGCGAGGATCTCCCGATAGCGCATCGCGTACAGGTGGTATGCGCCATCCTCCGGCCCCGAGGCCATCGTCAGCGCATCGGGCGGTGCCGGCTGGATGAACCGCGACGCGGTCCAGAAGGCCGCGCCCAGCACCAGCAGCGCCGGCAGCCCCAGCACGAGGAGATCGCGCAGCGACAGCGTGCGCAGGCGCCTCCACGCGGCGGCAGAACCGGCCGATGCGGCGCCCACGGCCCCTCCCGACCGGGCGGGTGTCGTGGGCGGCGGCGGGGCGGGCTCCGGAGGCATGGTGCGGCAGCTTAGCAAATCCCCGTGATCCAGCCGTGCAGGCCGACTCGCCCGGATCGGTGATCGGGGCTCGGCTGCCGGAGCCGGCGTGCCTGCCGCCGGGTGCGGCCGACGCGGCCGACCCGCCTGCCTGCGCGGCGCCGATGCCTGTCGCCCGCTCGCGCCGCCCGAAGGCCGATGCGCGTCCGGCGAGGCGTACGCGTGGTCGGGCGCCTTCGCGGACGCCGCGGCGCCTGCCCCGGCAATCGCCGCCGGCCGCCCAGCGGCTGGCCTATGCAGCCCGCGGCGAGTCGCCCCCGGCCGGCGAACGTGGTGACTCAGGGCAGGCGCGCCCCCACGCGCGCCACCAGCGGACGCAGTTCCTCCCGCACTTGGGCGCGCCATCGCAGCAGCACCAGCGCCAGCAGCGCGCACAGCGTACCGTTGCAGGCCAGTGCGAGTCGCGGCCCCAGCGCCTCGGCCAGCGCACCGGCCGCCAGGTTGCCCAGCGGCCCTACACCCATGAACAGCATGGTGGTCAGGCTCATCACGCGACTGCGCTTGTCGTCGTCGACCACCGTCTGCAGGATCAGGTTCACCGGTAGCGTGGTCATCAGCACCGCCAGACCCACCACCGCCACCAGTGCCGCCGACAGCCAGACCTGCCCGCTCGCCGCGAAGGCGGCCAGCGCCAGGCCGGCAACGCCCATCGCGAGGTTGAGCAGCGTGTACAGCCCGCCCACGTGCGGGCGCGCCGCGAGGAACAGGCTGCCGCAGAGCGCCCCCATGCCCGAGAGCGCCAGCAGCCAGCCCAGCAGCCGCGGATCGCCGGCGTAGGCCTGCGCGACGAACGCGGGCATCAGCGTCTGGTAGGGCGTGATGAGCACGCTCACGAGTGCGAGTGCGATCAGCAGGATGCGGATCGGCAGGATGCGCCACGCATAGCCGAAGCCCTCGGCCAGCCCTGCGAGCAGCGGGGCCCGCGCCGCTCGACCCCCGCGCCGCTCGACCCGGATGGCGAGGATGCTCGCCACCACCGCGATATAGGTGACCGCATTGAGCGCGAAGCAGCCCGCCGCCCCCACGACGACGAGCAGCGAGCCGGCGATCGCCGGACCCGCAAGGCGTCCGGCCTGTCCCATGGTGGCGGTGAGCGAGATCGCGCTGGGCAGGTCGTCGCGATCGTCGATCAGGTCGAGCAGATAACTCTGGCGTACCGCCAGTTCGAGCGCGATCAGCGCACCCAGGATCGACCCCAGGACGAACAGATGCCAGGGCTGGATCAGGCCGGTGGCGCTGAGGATCAGCAGTGCCAGCGCCTGCACGCCCTGCAATGCCTGGGAGGCCAGCATCAGTCGATGACGATCCGCGTGATCCGCCCACCAGCCGGCCAGGGGGGAGAGCAGCAGCACCGGCAGGTTGGAGACGAACGCGAGCATTCCCAGGGAGAACGCCGAGCGGGTGAGTTCGTACATCAGCCAGCCGGCCGCCACCTGCTGGACCCAGTAGCCCACCATCGACAGGCTCTGGCCGGCGAAGAAGAGCGCGTAGTTGCGGTGACGCAGCGCGCGGAAGGCCCCCTTCACCGCCGGGCGGCGCGCATTGCGGAAGACCCGCGGCGGCGCTCCTCGGCTCGACTCACTCGGCGCGCACCTTCGCCGCCTTCGCCACCTTGCTCCAGCGCGCGATCTCCGCGGCGATGAACGCCCCGAACTCCTCGCTGGTATTGCCCACCGGCGTGCCCCCCTGCTGGGCGATGCGTTCGCGCCCCTCGGGCGAGCGGATGAAGCGGGCGAGTTCCGCGTTCATGCGGTTGACGATGTCGCGCGGCGTCGAGGCGGGAGCAACCACCCCCTGCCAGGAGCTTCCGTCGAAGCCGGGAACGGTGTCGCCGACCGGAGGCAGGTCAGGCAAGGCGGCGTAGCGGTCCGAGGTGGACACCGCGATCGCCCGCAGCTTGCCCGAGCGCGCCGCCTCCAGCGAGGGACCGATACCGGTCGTGAACCCCATCTCGACGAGTCCGGCGAACTGGTCGATCAGCGCCGGGCCGGCGCCCTTGTACGGGATGTGCACGGCCTTCACGCCAGCCATCATCAGGAACATCTCCATCAGCATGTGCGGCGAAGTGCCCGGACCCGTGGAGGCGTAGTTGAGGGCGCCCGGATTGCGGCGCATCAGCGCAAGCAGTTCCTTCACGTTGCGCACCGGCAGCGACGGGTGCACCAGCAGGATGCTGGGCAGTTTCGCGATGAGGGTGATCGGGACGAAATCGCGTACCGGGTCGTAGTCCAGCTTCGGGAACACCGATGGCGCGATGCTCTGCGCGACCGTGAACATCGCGATGTTGTAGCCATCGCCCGGAGCCTTCGCGGCAATCGCCAGCCCGATGTTGCCGCCTGCGCCGCCCCGGTTCTCGATGACCACCGGCACGCCCAGCTGGCGCGACAGCGCGTCGCCCGCCAGCCGTCCGAAGATATCGGTGGAACCGGCCGGCGGAAACGGCACGATCATCCGGATCGGTTTCGCGGGCCACGCCTGTGCATGGGCCACCATCGGCGTCGTCATGGCACCCAGCGCCGCGGCGGCGGCCGACACGGCCAGAAGCGTGCGATGCGAGGATCTGCTGGGGGGGGTCATGCGATCTCCTCCTTCGTGTCGGCTGCAGCCATGGGCGCTGCCGCTGCCGAGTGCCCGGGTTCGGGCTTGCTTCCGCCCGCGGGCCGACCGGCTTGCGCGCGAGCGACGCCGGCGCGAGACTCCCTGCGCGGCACTTCGATTGTCCCGGAGATTCTCGATGAAGTCATCGGCGCCCACCTTCCCCGACGACGGCGCGCAGTCGCCTGCCGCCGCGTCCGTGCCCCTGCCCGTCTGGGACCTGCCGGTACGGCTGTTCCACTGGGTGCTCGTGCTGCTGCTGGCGGTGTCATGGATGACCGGACGGGACGGCGGCATCGACGCGATGACCTGGCACCTGCGCGCCGGGCTGGCGGTGCTCGCCCTGCTGCTCGCCCGGATCGCCTGGGGCGTGATCGGCTCCCAGACCGCGCGCTTCCGCGAGTTCGTGCGCGGCCCGCGGGCCGCGTGGGCGGATGCCCGCGCCTTGCTGCGACGCACCACGCCCCCGCACGCCGGTCATCCGCCGCTGGGCGGCTGGATGGTCGTGGCGCTGCTGATCGCGCTGCTGGTCCAGTGCGCGACCGGATTGTTCGCCAACGACGCGGTGATGACCGAGGGTCCGCTGGCCGGTCGGGTATCGCCCGCGCTCGGTGAGTGGCTCAGCACGATCCATCGCTGGAACGTGAACGTGCTGCTGGCACTCGCGGCCGTCCACGTTGCCGCGGTGGTCTATCACATCGTTGCAATGCGCAGCGATCTGCTGCTCGGGATGATCACAGGGCGACGTCGGCTGCCGGCACTCGCGCAGCCCCCGCGCATGCGCAGCGCGTGGCTCGCACTCGCCCTGCTGATCACAGCCGCCGCGCTGCTCTGGCCGCTGTACGGCTGAGGGCATGCGCGGTTCGGCGGCGGCCCGGACCGCCGCCGAACACCGGACGGCTACTTCGCGCGGAAATTGTCGTGGCAGCTGCCGCAGTGGCGCGCGACCTCGGCGATCTGCGCGCGGGTCGCCTTCTCGTCGCCCGACCTGGCAACGGCCACAAGCTTCGCGGCATCGCCCGTGAAGCGGTCCGCGGCCGCCTTGAATCCGGCCGCGTCCTTCCAGATGGCCGGCAACGCGCGGGTGTTGCCGGCGTCGCTGCCCGGCGTGAAGCCCTCGACCACCATCCGTCCGGTCGACTCGAGCACGGCCGCGTTGCGCGCGACCAGCGCGGCGTCGAACGGCCGCGCGTTCTTCACCATCTGCACCAGCGGCCCGAAGTGCCAGGCCTGCACCTGCATCACGCCCTTGCGGTAGTTGATCGCCTGTTCGGCGGTCTGCGCCTGCACCGCGCCCGCAGCGCCGAGGACAAGCACCGCGGACGCAAGGCCTGCGCGAAGACCCCGAACGCTCATGAGGCTGTGATCCATGTTCCCCCTCCCTGTTCTCACTGGTTTAAAACGACGACAACGGATAGATTACGGGTTAGCGTACCGTGAACCGCGTGCATGCGTCATCCGCACCACGCCGCGGATCCCGACCAGGGCGCATTGCGCGAACCCGGCGGCGACTGCGACCCGGTCACGGATCCTGCCAGCATATCTGTCAGATACATATCATTACAACGGAAATGCCCGGAACCGCGGCGTGTCAGGGTGGTCATAATCACTGCTGAAGACGTCACGGTTGCCGCATCGCACGATGGAATCGGTTGGGTGTGCCGGCAGCGCCGTCACCAGTGCTCTGGCCCCGTTGTTAGCCCAGGAGTTGCTCGTGTCCACGCCGCCCCTTGCCCCCAAGCCCTTCCTCGACCTGCTCTCCCCCGAGGACAGGTCGGCGCTGATCGAGCGCTGCGGTCGCCGCACCCTCGGTCGCCGTCAACTGCTGTTCGTGACCGGCGAGCCGCGCGGGTCGGTCTACCTGCTCCGCACCGGCCGCGTGAAACTGGTACGCCGTACCGATGCGGGCGGAGAGGTGATCGTCGGGCTGTGCGGACCGGGTGACATCGTCGGCTACAGTGGCCTGTCCACCCTGCCGCCGCGCAGGCTGACGGCCCAGGTCATCGAGGCCGGGGAGGCGCACACCATCGACGAACCGGATTTCCGCAGTTTCCTGACCGCGCGACCGGTGGCCGCGCTCGCGGTGATCGAGGCGGTTCGCCGTCGGCTGGAAACCCTTCGTGATTCGATGGTCGACGTGGTTTCGGAAGACGTTCCCCATCGCATCCTGCGCCTGCTGCGGCGCCTCGCGATCGCCCAGGGGCAGCGACCGGACGACCCCAAGGGCGAGCTGTCGCTGGACCTGCGGCTGACCCACCAGGAGGTCGCGAACATGATCGGCGCACGCCGGCAGACCGTCACCACCGCGATCAACGACATGCACCGCAACGGCGAGTTGCGGCGCGACCAGCATCGGATCGTGATCGGCAACCCGCGCTAGGTCACCGACGACGCGTCCAGGTCGGCGGGCCTGTCGATGTCGGCAAGGATGCCGATGTCGTCCACGTCCAGCATCCGCACCTCGTGCGAGAGGGACGCGACGACCGCACGCGCGCCCTCATCCCCGGTCAGCGCCGCGAGGCGACCGGCCAGCCGTCCGTGCAGGCCCACCGGATGCCCCCGCCGACCCTGACAGACCGGCAGGACCACCGTCGCCCCGTCCTGGATGGCCTGGGCGACCCTCCGGACCGTCCCACTGCTGACGTGGGGCATGTCGCCCAGCATCACCACCCAGCCGCCGGCGTCGGGTGTTGCCCGGACCCCGGCCGCGAGACTGTGCCCCATTCCGTCCACCGCCTCGGGGCACTCGATGACCCGTACGCCAGCCTCCGCGGCGAGTTCCGCCATCCGCGTGCCGGGACGCACCACGCAGGCCACCTGCGGCCAGCCCGCCCGCGCCACCTGGAGCGTGGCCGCTCCGACCTCCCGGCCATCCGGCAGGCGTGCCGCGAGCTTGTCGCCGCCGAAGCGCCGCGACAGTCCCGCGCCGAGGACCAGCACCACCGGACACCGGGCGGAGGGCTCATCGGCCACCTTCGCAGGCGACGCCTGCGCCCGCGGGTCGGTGCCCGCGGTTCCGGCGGTGTCGCTCAAGCCCGGCCGTCGCTGGCCGTTATCGGATTGTCCCTTGATGGACACTATCCCCCCTTCGTCACTCCGAATCGCCGCACTGAGGGATGCGGCCCGCTCGACAGGCCACCCCGCGGCCGCGATAGTCTAGCGAGGCCGTCGGCTCCATGCCCGGCGATCTGCACTGGCCTGCTCGATGTCACAGACCCGCCTCAAGTTCCTCGTCGTCGACGACTTCTCACCGATGCGCAAGATCATCCGCAACCTGCTGAAGGACCGCGGCTACGACGACGTCGAGGAGGCGGACAACGGCGAGGCCGCGCTCGAACGCCTGCGCAACGGCCGATTCGACTTCGTGATCTCGGACTGGAGCATGCCGACCATGAGCGGCATCGACCTGCTGCGCGCCATCCGCGCCGATCCCCGGCTGCGTGGACTGCCGGTGCTGCTGGTCACCGCCGAGGCCAAGCGCGAGAACATCATCGAGGCTGCGCAGGCGCGGGCCTCCGGCTACATCCTCAAGCCGTTCACCGGCGCCACCCTCGAGGCGAAGCTCGACGCGATCCTCAAGGGCGGCGCGCGCATCGCCTGATCGCCCCGCCGACATGTCCGACCTCTCCGCCGATCGCGAGCTGATGCAGGACTTCGCTGCCGAGTGCGGCGAGCTGCTGGCCGAGCTCGACACGCGGCTGGTCGAACTCGAGCGCAGCCGCGGCGATATCGGGCTGCTGGATGCCGCGTTCCGCGGCTTCCACACCATCAAGGGAAGCGCCGGGTTCCTCGGCCTCGATTCGCTGGTCGACCTCTGCGACCGCAGCGAAAGCGTGCTCGATCGGGTCAGGCGCGGCGCGCTCACCCTCGATGCCGGCGTGATGGACGTCATCCTCGAGGCCACCGCGAGCGTACGTGGCATGGTCGACGCGATCCGCCAGGGCGCTCCCTCGATCGAAGCCCCCGACGACCTGCTCGCGCGGCTGGCCTCGGTGCTGCTGCGCGCGCGCGCGGCGCCTGACACCCGCGGCACCCAGGCGGACCTCGAGGCGCTGTTCGACGCCTTCGTCGCGGGCGCACCCGACGAGGAGGCGCCCGCGGCCGCGGAGGCCGCCCATCCGCCGTGGGGACGGCGTGCGTCCGATCAGCCCGGAACCCGCAGTCGTCGTTCCGGCCGCCGCGAGGTCGACCCGGAGCTCGCTCGCGAGAACACGCTTCGGGTGGACACCCACCGGCTGGAGGAACTCCACGAACTCGCGCGCCAGATCGCCCACTCGCAGCGCGCACTGACCCGCCTGCGCGCCGAGCTCGCCCCGAGCGGATCGGTGACGGGCGCCTTCGACGAGGCGCTCGGCCGACTCGAGGGGCTGGTGGGAGACCTCCAGGCGGCGGTGATGCGCACCCGCCAGCAGCCCGCGGCGCGCCTCTTCCAGCGCTATCCGCGCCTGGTCCGAGACCTGGGTCGCCAGCTCGGCCGCGAGGTCGCGCTGGAGCTCGCAGGCGAACAGACGGAACTGGACCAGACGGTGATCGAGGAGCTCAACGCCCCGCTGATGCACCTGGTCCGCAACGCGATCGACCACGGCATCGAGCCGCCAGCGGAGCGCGAAGCGGCCGGCAAGGCGAGGCGCGGAACCTTGCGCCTCGAGGCCCGGATAGGCGGCGAGCAGGTGGTGATCGAGATCATCGACGACGGCCGCGGGATGGATCCAGCGCGCCTGCGCACGAGCGCCGTGGCCCGCGGACTGGTGTCCGCCGAGCAGGCCGCCGCGCTCGACGACGCGGCCGCCCTCCGGCTCGCCCTGCTGCCCGGACTGTCCACGCGCGACCAGGTGTCCTCGATCTCCGGCCGCGGCGTGGGCATGGACGTGGTCCGGCGCAACATCGAACGGCTCAACGGACGCATCGAGCTCGACTCCGTCCCGGGCGAGGGCACCTGCATCGCGATCACCCTGCCGCGGACGCTGCCGGTGCTACCGGTCCAGATCGTGCACGCCGGTCCGCTGGCCCTGGCCGTGCCGCTCTCCGACCTGCGCGAGATCGTCCCGATCCCCACCCGCGCCCGCAAGGCCGCGACCCTGCCCGCGGAGATCGTCGTGGCCGGCGAGACGCTGCCGATGGCCAGCCTCGCCCGGGCGCTGGGCACCGAAGCGGAGCGCGGCGCCGCCCGGTACGGGATCGTTACCGCGGTCGGCGGCGCCGTGCGTGTGCTCGCGGTCGATCGGCTGGGAGCGCGCGAGAACGTCGTTCTCCAGCCGCCTGCGGGCGCCGCCCGGGCCGGCGTGTCGGGGCGCGCCCTGGCCGCCGACGGATCGACCCTGCTGGTGCTCGAACTCGACACCCTGCCGGCAGCCGCGCCCGGCTGAGCGCCCCGCAGCGACTCCGGGGCAGGCCTGGCGCCCGCCTCGCCACGGCCCGTCGCCAGGCACCGACCGCCCGTTCGTCGCGTCCCGGCAGGGCCTGCCGCGATGCGTTGCCACGACCCGCTCGGCATCTGGCCAGGTGGGTCCGTGCCCGCGGGCAGGCGCCGGGATGATCGGTGACGATCTCGCCGGAGAATATGACCTTTTAGAACGCTATATCAACTGTTTATGGAGGTTTATTTATGTCGTTACTGAGGTCATCTCGCGGCTGGGAGCGCGGAAGAAGGTCACCATCCGGTCGCCAGGGGGACAGCGAGAGCCACGTGCTAAACTTCAATCGCCGCCCGTCATGACGTGACCGCGAGCCGCCTTCGGTGGCACCGCCCTCCCCCGAACCCATCCCGCGCCCGATGTCCGGCTCAGCCACCCTCAACCCGGACTCCCTGGCCAGCGTGCTCCGTGTCCGGGAGGTGTGGCTGATCTCGATCGGTCACGGCATGACGCACTGGTACACGGCCACGTTCTACCTGCTCCTGCCGCTCATCGGCAGCGAGCTCGGCCTCTCCTACGTGCAGATCGGTTTCATCATGACCGTGCAGCACGTGGTGGGGGCCGCGTCGAACCTGCCCGCCGGCCTGCTGGTCGACCGCTACAGCCGCAAGGGGCTGATGATGGCCGCCTCCCTGTTCTGGGTCGGCTTCCCCTACCTTTTGATGGGGTTCACCACGACCTACTGGGTGCTGCTCGCCTGCGTGACGCTGGTCTCGGTGGGCAACAACATCTGGCACCCGACGGCGATCTCGACGCTGGCAGATCGCTACCCCGCCAGTCGCGGACTCACGCTCTCCATCCACGGCATGGGAGGTAATGTCGGCGAGGCCCTGGCGCCCCTGGTCGTCGGAGCGCTGCTCGCGTTCTTCACCTGGCGCGAAGTGGTGATGATCAACGTCGTGCCCGGCATCTTCGCCTCCCTGCTGATCCTCGCCATGCTCGGCGCGCTGCCCGCCCCGGGAAGCCGCCGCGACGAGACCGCAACCACGCGGGGCACCGCCGCACGCTCGTGGGCGGACCAGTGGTCCGGCATGGTCGCGCTGCTGCGCAACCGCGCGATGGTCCTCGTGTGCACCAGCGCCGCCTTTCGCACGATGACGCAGGCCGCTCTGCTCACCTTCCTGCCGCTGTACCTGACCCGCGACCTCGGCTATTCGCTCGCGTTCACCGGAGCCTGCCTGTTCGCGCTCCAGGCCGCCGGTTTCGCCGCCTCGCCGGTCGCAGGCTGGATGTCCGATCGCATGGGAAGGGCACGCATCGTCGCCGGCTCGATGCTCGCCAGCGCGCTGGTCATCGCCCTGATGCTCGCCGTGCCCGGCAGCGCGCTGTTCGTGGTGTGCATCGCGCTGCTGGGCTTCTTCCTCTACGCGGTGCGCGCCGTCCTGCAGGCCTGGATGCTGGACAGCACGCCCCGGCGCGACGCCGGTGCCGCGGTGGGCATCATGTTCAGCACGCAGGCCATCGGCGCCGGCATCGCCCCTCTGCTGGCCGGGTGGGTGGCCGACACCTGGGGCCTGTTCGCCGTCTTCCACTTCCTCGCCGGCACCATCGTGCTGGCGAATCTCTTCGTGTTCCTGATGCCGCGCGACATGTTCGCCCGGCCGGCGGGTCGCCCCTGACGGGTGGCGGCGGGAACGCGGTCGTCCAACCCGCGGACCACGGGTCCGAAGGAGAACGCATGAGTACGCAGGTCAGCATCACCGGGCAGGAGCACTGGACGAACAAGGGCGACGTGCGCCTCTACCTCTGGGAGAAGAAGGCTGCGCCGGGCACGGCCCATCGCGGCACCATCCTGTGGGTCCACGGCTCGTCGATGGCCTCGACCCCGACCTTCGACCTGGTGGTGCCGGGGCGTCCGGACTCGTCCGTGATGGACTGGTTCGCCCAGCGTGGCTACGACAACTGGTGCGTCGACATGGAGGGCTACGGCCGATCCGACAAGTCGCGCGACATCTACTTCGACATCGCCAACGGGGCCGACGACCTGAAGGCGGCGACCGACTACATCATGGGCCTGCGCGGCGCGCAGCGCTTCCATGTGTACGGGATTTCATCCGGCGCGCTGCGTGCCGCGCTGTTCGCGCAACGCAACCCCGAGCGCGTCGCCCGCCTGGCGCTCGACGCGTTCGTGTGGACCGGCGAAGGCGCGCCGACCCTGGCCGAGCGGCGCAAGAAGCTGCCCGACTTCATCGCCCGCAAGAAGCGCCCGATCGACCGCGCCTTCGTCCACTCGATCTTCAATCGCGACCACCCCGGTTGCGCCGAGGAGCGGGTCATCGAGGCCTTCGCCGATGCGATCCTCGCGCTCGACCACGAGATGCCGACCGGCACCTACGTGGACATGTGCTCGAAGCTGCCGGTGGTCGATCCGGAGAAGATCCCGGTGCCGACGATCCTGATGCGCGGCGAGTTCGACGGCATCGCGGCCTTCGACGACCTGGTCGAGTTCTTCAAGCGGCTACCCAACCCGGACAAGCAGTTCTCGGTGATGGCCGGCATCTCGCACGCGAGCTTCCAGCAGAAGAACTACCTGATGGTCTACCACATCCTCCACGGCTTCTTCAGCCAGCCGGAGCCGGAGTATCGCGGCTGATCGACGCTCCGGCGAGGGAGTACGCCCGCCACGGCGTCTGCCTCGCCGACCTCCGGGTTCCGCGTCCGGATGGCGGTCGAGGCCCGCCCTCGACCTCGACCGTGCGAGGCCGTGCAGTCCCGCACGGCCGCCCCCTCGCGCGACCCGCCGCGACCGGCGATCGTGCCGCCCGGTCGACCCATGCCCGCCTGCGCCGGATCGGCCGATCGTGCGATGGCGGTTGCGTCGACGATCAGTCGATCTTCGCGCCGACGCTCTTGACCGCCTGCGCCCACTTGACCAGTTCGGACGCATACAGCCTGGCGAACTCCTCGGGCGTGCCCGCCACGATGGTGTTGCCCGCCTCCTCGAGCGTGCGGCGGATCTCCGGCACCCGCAGCACCCGCCCGATCTCGCCGTTCATGCGACCGACGAGATCCCTCGGCGTCGATGCCGGCGCCAGCAGGCCCAGCCAAAGCGTCGCGTCGTAACCGGGCACCGTCTCGCCGATCGCCGGCACGTCGGGCATCGCCGGATTGCGCTTGGGCGTGGTGACGCCCAGTGCGCGCAGCCGCCCGGCCTTGATCGACGGCAACACCGCGCTCATGCCGGTGAAGGACATCGAGACCTCGCCGCCCAGCAGCGCGGCGATCGCAGGCCCGCTGCCCTTGAAGGGCACGTGCTCCATGTCGACCTTGGCCATCGACTCGAACATCGCGGCGAACAGGTGCTGGGAACTACCGTTGCCCGACGACGCATAGAAGATCTGCTTCGGGCGCTTGCGCGCGACCTGGATCAGTTCGGCGACGTTGCGTGCCGGAAAAGAGGGGTGCACGACCAGCACGTTCGGCGTGGAGGCGATGTGCATGACCGCCGTGAAATCCCGCGCCGGATCGTAGGGCAGCTTGACGTACAGCGCCGCGTTGATCGCGTTGGTGTTGGACACCACGAGCCAGGTGTAACCATCGCCGGGGGCTCGGGCCACCGCTTCGGTACCCAGCGTGCCACCGGCCCCGGGACGGTTCTCGATCACCACCTGCTGGCCGATCGTCTCCGACAGGCGCTGGCCGATGACGCGGGCCGGGATGTCGGCCACGCCGCCAGCCGAAAACGGCACGATCCAGCGCACGGGCTTCACGGGCCAGGCCTGGGCACAGGCAGGCAACGCGCAGGCGAGCGCCGCGGCGAACACGCCGGCACGGGCGCGAGGGATCGACAGACGGATCATGGCGACGGGTCCTTCTCGGGTCGTGGGGTGCAGGCCTGCGGCGGCGGCACCCCACGGGGTACCCCGGTCGCGCGCGGCCGCGATGCTAACATCGACGCGCAGCCCCGCCGCGCAGGGCACCGGCGTCCGGTAGGGACCGGAGAACCTGCCGTCCGCCCCGCGACGCCCTGCGCCGAGCCGACCCCCACAGAGACCGATGCGATGACCCAGATGACCGGCGCCGAAGCCATGGTGCGCATGCTCGAGGCGCACGGCGTCAGGCACCTGTTCGGGCTGTGCGGGGACACCAGCCTGCCCTTCTACGACGCGCTCGCCCGGCTCGATCACGGCATCGAGCACGTGCTCACCCGCGACGAGCGGCATGCAGCCTACATGGCCGATGGCTACGCCCGGGTGACCGGCAAGGTCGGCGTCTGCGAGGGCCCCAGCGGGGGCGGCGCCACCTACATCCTGCCGGGGGTGGTCGAGGCGAACGAGTCGTCGATTCCCGTGCTGGCGATCAACTCGGACATCTCCGCGGCGAGCCGTGGCCGCTACACGCTCACCGAACTGGACCAGGAGGCGCTGTTCCGGCCGCTCACCGGCTGGAATGGCGTGATCCGCAGCGCGACCCGGCTGCCGCAGATGGTGCGCGAGGCCTTCGCCCACATGACCTCCGGTCGCCCCTGCGCCGCGCACCTCGCGCTGCCGTTCGACGTGCAGCGACAGCCGGTCGAGGTGGCGGACGTCTGGGCGGACGCGAGCCTGGGTCGGTATCCGTCGCGGCCACAGGGTGCCGATCCAGCCGCGGTCCTCGCGGCTGCGCGGCAGCTCGCCTCGGCGACGCGTCCGCTGATCGTGTGCGGCGGCGGGCCGGTCATCGCCGGAGCCTTCGACGAAGTCCGTCGGCTCGCCGAGCGACTGGGCGCACCGGTCGCCACCAGCGTGAGCGGCCGCGGCATCCTCGAGGACGCCCATCCGCTCGCGCTCGGCGTCGTGGGCAGCAACGGCGGGACCCTGCCCACGCGGGAAGTCGTGGCCGACTCCGACCTCGTGTTCTTCATCGGTTGCCGTGCCGGTTCGGTCACCACCGAAAAATGGCGGCATCCCGCGCGCGATCGCCAGCGCATCGTCCAGCTGGACGCGGATCCGGCGACGCTGGGCGCGAACTATCCGCTCGATGCCGGCATCGCCGGCGACGCGCGGCTCGCGCTGGCGCAGCTGCTCGACGCGCTCGACGCCGAGGCCACTTCCGCCCACGCATCGACCCCGCGCGGGGACTGGGGCTCGGCTCGCGTTCAGGCGGCCCGTGCAGCGAAGTTCGCGCCCTTCGCCGAACTGGCTGCATCGACGGATACCCCCCTTCGGCCGGAACGGCTGGTCTCCACGCTGGACGAGGTGCTCGATCCGCGATCGATCGTCGTGGCCGATCCCGGTACCCCCTGCCCGTATCTCTCCGCGTATCACCGGATCGAACGGCGCGGTCGTCACTACTGGTCCAATCGGGCACACGGCGCGCTGGGCTATTCGCTCGCCGCAGCCATCGGCGCGGCGGTCGGCAGCCCGGGCACGCGCGTGGTGGCCATGATGGGCGACGGCAGCTTCGGCATGTGCTGCGGCGAACTCGAGACGCTGGCCCGCCTTGGGCTGCCGGTGACCGCGATCGTGGTCTCGAATGCCACTTACGGGTGGATCAAGGCCGGGCAGCGCTCCGGATTCGAGCAGCGCTATTTTTCGGTCGACTTCGGCCGCACCGACCACGCCCGCGTCGCCGAGGCATTCGGGGTGCGCGCGTGGCGCGTCACCGAACCCGCAGACTTGCGCGGTGCGCTGGCGGCCGCACTGGAGGCCGCAGGTCCGAACGTGGTGGATGTCTGCTGCCAGCCGCTGCACGAGGCCCGTGCGCCCGTCTCGGAGTGGGTGGCGTGACGGACGATCGCGTGCACCGCCCGCAGGCGTCGGCATGCATGGCGGTCCGATATGGATGCGACCGCGGGCTGCGCGGGACCCTGGAGGCTGCGGCATGAAGCGTCGACTTTCCGATCTGCTCGCCGGCAGCACGGGGCGGGTCGTGGGCAACCGGGTGCGCGACCTCGGACGTTCGCTCGGCGATGCCGCGACCCGATCGGCACAGGCGGTGGCCTCGCGCGCGCCGGACGCGCAGACCCTGCGGCGGGGCGTCGGGGATGCACTGGTCTTCGGAGGACGCCTGCTGCACGATCCGCGGTCAACGGTCGGCGAGATGGCGGTCAGCCTCGGCCAGGGGCTTCGCGGCGGCCGCAACGAAGCGCCGTGGCTGCTGCTGAAGGCGACCGACAACGGCTTCACGGTCATCGCCAGCGGCACCGAGGCACAGATGCGGCTGGCCTGGGAACAGCAGCGCGCGAGCGGCGCCCTGCTGCTGGTCGAGGTGCGTGCGGCGAGTGACGCGGTTGGCGGTCAGTAGCCGCGCCGGGCGTCGACCACGTCGCGCAGCGGCTCACCGCGCATCCAGCCACCGAGGTTGGCCACCACGGTGCGTGCGGCCGAGGCTCGGCTGGTGATCGAGGCCACGTGCGGGGTGATGAGTATCCGCGGATCGGTCCAGAACGGATGCCCGGGCGGCAGGGGCTCGCGCTCGAACACGTCGATCGTCGCCGAGCGCAGTTGACCGGCGTCGAGCGCGGCGATCAGGTCGGATTCGACCAGATGCGCACCGCGGGCGACATGCACGAGGGCCGCGCCGCGCGGCAGCGCGGCGAAGGTCGCAGCGCACAGCACGCCTCGCGTACGCTCGGTCAACGGCAGCAGGCAGACGAGGATCTCGCAGGCCGACAGGAACGCATCGAGTTCCCGGTCCCCGCCGAACGTCCGCACGCCGGCGATCTCGCGCGATCGTGAGGCCCAGCCGCGCACGGTGAATCCGGCCTGCGCCAGCGCGAGGGCCGCGCGGCCGCCAAGTTCGCCCAGCCCCATGACGCCGACCACGCGATCGGACATGAAGGGTCGGGCATGGCGTTCCCAGACCCCGTCGCGCTGGAGCAGCGCGTAGCGGTCCCACTCGCAGTGATGGCGCAGCACCGCACCGGTCACGTATTCCGTCATCAGCCGGCCGAGCGCAGGGTCGACCATGCGCACCAGCGGAAGATCGCGCGGAAACTCGGGGTCTGAGAGGAGTCCGTCGACCCCGGCGCCGAGCGCATAGACCGCGCGCAGGTTCGGATAGCGAGCGAGTTCCCCCGGCGGCGGCTTCCACGCGAAGGCCACGTCGACCTGTGCGCGGTCGCCGACCTCGGGCCATACCCGGACCTCGAGCGTGGGGTCGGCCGCCAGGAAAGCCGCCCGCCAGGCGTCCCCATCCTCGCCGGGCGCGAGGACCAGCAGCCGAAGGCGCGCACCCGCGGGCGGACGCGGCGTCACGGGAGGTGAGGCTCGGCGAGGTAGGACGCCGATTGCATCTCGACCAGCCGGCTGACGCTGCGATCGAATTCGCCGCTGCCGCGCTGCTCCTTGTAGACGTCGTCGAGCGGAACCTGTCGGAACAGTTCGTCGACGGACACGTCGGCGGCGAGGATGAGCTTCACGCGCCGGTCGTAGAACTCGTCGATCAGCCACACGAATCGACGCGCCACGTCTCGCTGGCGCGCGGTGAGCGCCGGCACCCCGGTGACGAACACGGTGTGGAACCGCCGCGAGAGTTCGATGTAGTCCGGCTTGCCCCTGGGCCCATCGCACAGGGTACGGAAGTCGAACCAGCCGACGCCGTTGGCGGCGCGCCGGGCGTGGAAGCTGCGGCCCTCCACCTCGATCGGCACGTCGGATTCGCCGGTATGGCGCGCGACTTCGTGGAAGAGTGCGGCGATCCGCGACTCCGCGGCCGCGTCGGCCGGCGTGTGGTAGGTACCGGTCGCGCTGATCGCGCGCAGCCGGTAGTCGATCGCCGCATCCACCTCGATGACCGCGAGGTGGGCCTTCAGCAGCGCGATCGCGGGCAGGAAGCCATCGCGCTGCAGCCCGTTGCGGTACAGCCCGTCCGGATGCGTGTTGGAGGTCGTGACCAGCACCACGCCCTCCTCGAACAGGCTCTCGAGCAGGTTGCGCATGAGCATCGCGTCGGTGATGTCGGTGACGTGGAACTCGTCGAGGCAGAGCAGGCGCACCCGTTCGGCGATCGCGTGCGCGACCGCGCGCAGCGGGTTCGCGGTGCCCTGCAGGTCGCGCAACGCGTGGTGGATCTCCTGCATGAAACGGTGGAAGTGGATCCGCTTGCGGCGAGCGGTCGGCGCGGCGATGAAGAAGCTGTCCATCAGGAAGCTCTTGCCGCGCCCTACCCCGCCCCACAGGTACAGCCCCTGCACGAGCTTGCGGCGCGCGATCAGGCGGATCAGCGAGTGGTCGAACCGCTCGAGGGCCACCAGGTCCTCGTAGAGCCGCTGGAACGCAGGCAGCGTCGCCTCCTGCGCCGCGTCGAGCGTGTAGCCGTGCTCGGCCGCATGCTGCCGCATCCAGTCGGCGACGTCGCGGCTGTCGGCCGGCAACCGCTGGTGCCCGGTATCGGGCACCGTGTCCGGCTGGAGCTGGGGCAGCAGATCGGCGCGCACGCGCCCGCTCAGAAGTGCAGCGGGCGCTTGTCCACCGCGAGCGCGGCCTCGTGCATGATCTCCGAGAGCGTCGGGTGGGCGTGCGAGATGCGCGCGATATCCTCGCTGCTGGCGGCGAACTCCATCGCCACGACCGCCTCGGAGATAAGCTCGGAGGCGTTCGCCCCGATGACATGCACGCCGAGCACGCGGTCGGTCTTCGCGTCGGCGATCACCTTCACGAAGCCCGTGGTGTCACCCAGGCCCATCGCACGACCGCTCGCGGCGAACGGGACCTGGCCGCAGCGCACTTCGACGCCTTCGGAGCGCAGCTGCTGTTCGGTCTTGCCCACCCACGCGATTTCGGGCGAGGTGTAGATCACCCACGGGATCGCGTCGTAGTTGACGTGCCCCGCCTGGCCGGCGATCAGCTCGGCCACCATCACGCCCTCTTCCATGCCCTTGTGCGCGAGCATCGGACCGCGGACCACGTCGCCCACCGCGTAGACGTTGGGCAGCGTGGTGCGGCAGTGCCCGTCGACCTCGATGAACCCGCGGGCGTCGATCCTGAGACCGACCGCCTCTGCACCCAGGCCTTCGGTATTGGGCACACGACCGATCGACACCACCAGGCGGTCGCACTCGAGGCGCTCGTCCTTGCCGTCGCGGCTGTAGGCCACCGTCACGCCCGACGTGCCCGCCTTGATCTCGCCCAGCGTGCAGCCGAGCCGGATGTCCAGGCCCTGCTTGGCGGTGAAGACCTTCCACGCTTCGCGGGAGACGGCCTCGTCGCAGGCCGCCAGGAAGTTGGGCAATGCCTCCAGGATCACGACCTCGGCGCCCAGGCGCTTCCACACCGAGCCCAGTTCAAGGCCTATCACGCCCGAGCCGATGATGCCGAGCCGTCCTGGCACCGTGTCGAAGGAGAGTGCACCGACGTTGTCGGACACGAGCACGTTGTCCACCGGAACGCCCGGCAGGGCGCGGGCCCTGGAACCGGTCGCCACGATCACGTGCTTCGCTTCGACCGGCTCGCCGCCGACCTCGAGCTGCCAGCCCGCCCCACCCCGACCGGTGAAGCGGCCGTGCCCCGGCAGGAACGCCACCTTGTTCTTGCGGAACAGGCCGCGGATGCCCGCGGTGAGCTGGGTGACGATCTTCTCCTTGCGTCCCAGCATCGTGCCCAGGTCGAAGGACGCTTCCTTGACCCGGATGCCATGTTGCGCGAAGCCGTCGTGCAGCAGGTGGTAGTTCTCCGAGGACTGCAGCAGCGCCTTCGAAGGAATGCAGCCCACGTTCAGGCAGGTGCCGCCCAGGCGCGGCTCGCCCTTGGGATCCGCATACGGATTGGACTCGGCGCACGCCACCGAAAAGCCCAGTTGGGCGGCGCGGATCGCGGCGACGTACCCGCCCGGCCCCCCCCCGATCACCACGACATCGAAACTCTTCGCCATCGCTCAGACCTCCAGCAGCAGGCGCGCCGGATCCTCCAGCGCGTCCTTCATGGCCACGAGCGTGAGCACGGCCTCGCGACCGTCGATGATGCGATGGTCGTAGGAGAGCGCGAGGTAGTTCATCGGCCGGATGACGATCTGTCCGTTCTCGACGACCGGACGATCCTTCGTGGCGTGCACCCCGAGGATCGCGCTCTGCGGCGGGTTGATGATCGGGGTGGAGAGCATCGAACCGAATACCCCGCCGTTGGAGATCGAGAAGGTCCCGCCGGTGAGTTCCTCGATACCCAGTTTGCCGTCCTGGGCCCGCCGGCCGAAATCGGCGATCTCGTTCTCGATGTCGGCCATCGACTTGCGGTCGGCATCGCGGACGATCGGCACGACCAGGCCGCGCGGACTGGCGACGGCCACGCCGATGTCGTAGTAGCCATGGTAGACGATGTCGTAGCCATCGATCGACGCATTGACTGCCGGGAACTTCTTGAGGGCGTAGACCGCGGCCTTCACGAAGAAGGACATGAAGCCCAGGCGAGCGCCGTGCTCCTTCTCGAAGCGGTCCTTGTAGCGGGCCCGCAGGTCCATCACGGGCTGCATGTTGACTTCGTTGAAGGTGGTGAGGATCGCGGCATTGGCCTGCGACTGGAGCAGGCGCTCGGCCACGCGCTGGCGCAGGCGCGACATCGGCACCCGCTGCTCGGGGCGATCGCCCAGCACCGCCTGCAGGTTGACCGGGGCCGGAACCGGTGCGAGCGGTGCGGGCGCCGAGGCCGCCGCAGCAGGCGCAGGGGTACGGGCCGCATCCAGCACGTCGGACTTGGTGACCCGCCCGCCGCGGCCCGACCCGGCGATCGCCGCGGTGTCGACATTGCGCTCCGCCGCGATCTTCTGGGCTGCAGGGCTGACGGGCGCGGGCGCGCCTGCGGACGCGGGCGCCGCGGCGGCAGC
>CAIKXV010000198.1 GCA_903831455.1 uncultured Pseudomonadota bacterium
CCCTGCACGGGCTCGCGCCACGTCCCGGGGCCCGCGGCACGCGAGCGACGCCGCAGCGGCTTCCGCACCCGCCCGGGCTGCCTCGCCAGGGGCAGCGCCCCGGCCCTCGCGCGCCCGCCGATGACGCGTACGCCGGTCCCGCGCCGCGTCGCCATCACCGGCGCCGCAGGCTTCCTCGGCTGGCACCTTCGCTGCGCGCTGCGCATGCGCGAGGGCTGGGAGGCCGTTGCGATCGACCGGGTCATCTTCCGGGATCCGGGCCGGCTGCGCGCGGCGGTCGCCGGTGCCGACGCCGTGGTCCACCTCGCCGGCATCAACCGCGCGCCCGAGGCCGAGGTCGCCGCGGGCAACCCGGCGCTGGCCCGCGCGCTGGTCGAGGCGCTGGAGGGGAGCGACAGCCGCGCCCACCTGCTCTACGCGAACTCGGTGCACAGCCGCGACCCGAACCTGCCTGCCGCCTCGCTCTCCGTCTACGGGCGATCCAAGCGCGAGGCCGCAGGCATCCTCGGCGAATGGGCGGCGCGGCGGGGAGCGGTCTTCACCGACATCCGTTTCCCGCACCTGTTCGGCGAGGGCGGGCGCCCCCACTACAACTCGGCGGTCGCCACCTTCTGCCACCAGCTCGCCGCAGGCGAACCCCCGCGCATCACCGTCGACGGCGAGGTCGAGCTGTTCCACGCACAGCGGGCCTGCGACCTCATCGTCGATGCCATCGAGGAGGGTCGCTCGGGACCGCGCTCACCCGATGGCGAACGCATGCGGATCTCCGAGGCGCTCGCCCGGCTGCAGGCGATGCAGGCGGACTACGCCACCGGCACGCTGCCGCGCTTCGCGACCGACTTCGACCTCGAACTGTTCAACACGCTGCGCGCGAGCCGCTTCCCCCGCCACTATCCGGTCGCGCTCGACTGGCGCTCGGATGCGCGCGGCCGCCTGTTCGAGGCGGTGAAGACCCATCATGGCGGGCAGTGCTTCGCGTCCTGGACCGAGCCCGGGGCCGTGCGCGGCAACCACTTCCACCGCCGCAAGATCGAACGCTTCCTGGTCGCCTCGGGGCAGGCGCTGATCCGGGTGCGCCGCCTGTACGACGCGACGGTGCACGAGTTCCGGGTCGACGGCGAGAGGCCGGTATTCATCGACATGCCGACGCTCCACACCCACGACATCCGCAACGTGGGCAGCGCCCCGCTGTTCACGCTGTTCTGGTCGCACGAGATCTTCGATCCCGCCACTCCCGACACCTGGGGCGAGCCGGTCTGAACGCTGCGGCTGCCGCCGCCGGATGTGAAGGGCTGCAGGGGTACATGACGGCGCAGGACCCTGCAACCTGACGACGGCGGACCTCCTGACTTAAACTCGTGGGCCCATCGGCCGGCAACGCGGGTACAGCATCGGCCGACAGCCCCCGCACCCCGCGAGGCCACGCCCATCCGCGGCACCCCTCACCGCTGGCGCCCGCCCGGCGTTCGACAGGGCCTTTCGATGAACAAGCTCAAGGTGGTGGCCATCGTCGGCACGCGGCCGGAACTGATCCGGCTCTCGCGCGTGCTCGCGCGCCTGGACGAGGCCACCGACCTGCGGCTGGTGCATACCGGGCAGAACTACGACCCCGGCCTCAACGCGGTGTTCTTCGAGGAACTGGGCATCCGCCGGCCCGACCATTACC
>CAIKXV010000199.1 GCA_903831455.1 uncultured Pseudomonadota bacterium
AGTTCGCGGGTGCCGCCCAGCGGCGTGATGTTCTTCAGCTCGAAGGCGCGCTTCGCATCGGTGAGCGGCTGCCCCTGCTCGTCCACGGCCCATCCCACCGGCAGGGGCTTGTCGTTCAGCCACTTCAGCTTGAGCTTGCCCGCTGCAACCGTCGTGGTCGCCATGTCGAGGTTGAACGGCGCGTTGCGCCCCGCCGGCGCCGCCACCGAGATCGGGTTGGTGCCAAACACCGGCTCGGCCGCGAAGGTGGGCACCAGCGCGAGCCCGCGGGCCGATGTCGTCGCGATGCCCAGCAGGCCGGCCCTCGCCGCCATGTCCGAGTAGTAGCCCGCCGCGCCGAAGTGGGCGGAGCGCCGCACCACCACCACGCCGACGCCGGCGCGCTTCGCCTTGTCGATGGCCAGCGTCATGCCCTGGTGCGCGGGCACGTGGCCGAGCCCGCCGTCGGCGTCGATGAGCGCGGAGACCGGGGTCTCGCGGACCACCCGGATGTCGGGCCGCATGTTGAGCTTGGTGGCGAGCTGCTCCTGGTAGACCGGCAGCATCGAGAGCCCGTGGGAATCGATGCCCCGCAGGTCGGTCTCGGTCAGGATGTCGGCCGTGGTGTTCGCGTGCTCGTCGCTCTGGCCCCAGGCACGCAGGATGTTGTAGCTCTGCCGGCGCACCCGCTCGGCGGCGATGTACAGCATGGTTCCTCCTCGATCGGTCTTGTCGGCGGTCGGCGGTGGATCCCGCCGTACCGCCTAGGCTACCAGCCCAGCGCGTAGGCGGGTCGCCGTGGATCGGCTCCCGCGCTGCGCACGCCGCTGTGCGGGTCGACCGCGATCGCGCAGGGCGCGCCCGCGAGCCATGTCCAGTCGGGCCACCAGAACACGCGGTGCCCGAGCGCCTGGAGGGCCTCTCCGGTCTCGCGCGCCACCCGCCCCTCGAGGGCCAGTTGCCCGGGGAAGTACGCGTGCGGTTCGAACGATCCGGGGAAGCTGTAGCTCGAGAAGCGTGGCGCCTCGATCGCGGCCTGCGGGTCCATGCCGAACAGCACGACGTTCAGGAACACCTGCGCCATCGCCTGGCACTGCACGTCGCCGCCGGGCGAGCCCAGCGGCATGAACACCCGCCCCTCGCGCAGCACGATGGCCGGGTTGGGCGTGAGGCGCGGACGTACCCCCGGCGCCACGCTCGCGCGGTAGCGCGGATCGGCCCAGGACTGCGTGCCGCGCCCCGAGCAGACGAAGCCCAGTCCCGGCACCAGCGGCGAGTTGTTCGAGCCATCCGAGGGCGTGACCGAGAACGCGTTGCCGTGGCGATCGACCACGCAGGCGTAGGAGGTGTCGCCCAGCGGGGTCTTGTCCGCCGGCTCGGGCACCGGCATCGGCGCGAGCCTCGCGTCGCCCTCCCCGCGCGGGTCGCCAGGCGGGGGCATCTCGGGCCAGGCCACGTCCGGCCGGATCAGGGCGGCGCGCTCGCGCGCGTAGTCCATGGACATCAGCGCATCGATCGGCACGTCCACCACGCGCGGGTCGCCGAAGAAATGATGCCGGTCGGAGAAGGCGAGCTTGAGCGCCTCGGTGACGGTATGGATGTACTGCGGCGAGTTGTGGCCCATCGCCGCGAGGTCGTGCCCTTTCAGCAGGTTGAGCGTCATCGGGAACACCGGGCCCTGGCACCACGGCCCGCAGGCGTGGACCTCGTAGCCGGCAAAGGTGGTGCTGACCGTGGGTTCGATGCGCACGCGGTAGCGGGCGAGGTCTTCGGCGTCGAGCAGCCCCCCGGACTCGGCCTGGAAGCGCACGATCGCCGCGGCGATGTCGCCCCGATAGAAGGCATCGCGGGCCGCCTGCAGCCCGGCCACGCGTCCGCCGCGGGCGGCGGCGGCGCGCTCCTCGTCGGCCAGGTACTGCATCGAGCGGGCCAGGTTGGGCTGCCGGAACACCTCGCCGGGTCGCGGCGGGCGCCCCTCGGGAAAGAACACCGGCCAGCTGGACGGATAGCGCCGGTAGGACGCCTCGTTCTCGGCGAGGAACTCGCACATCAGGGCGTGCAGCGGGAAGCCCTCGCGCGCGAACCGGATCGACGCGGCGGCCACCTCGCCGAAACTCATCGTCCCGTGCAGTTCGAGGGCGGTGAGCCAGGCGTCCGGCGCCGCGGGAACGATCGAGCGCAGCGCGGTGGCCGGAATGCGCCCGCCGTGATGGCGCATGAAGTAGTCCGGCGTGATGCGCGCGGGCCAGGTGCCCAGCCCGTCGATCGACGTGATCGCGCCGGTGTCGGCGCGGTAGATCATGATGGGGGCAACCCCGCCGAAACTCACCTTGTCCGGCTGGGTCACGCCCAGCACGATGCCCGCGGCCACGCCGGCGTCGATCGCGTTGCCGCCCGCCTCCAGCACCTCGAAGGCGGCCTGCGCCGCCAGGTAGTGACCGGCGGCCACCGCGTGGCGGGTACCCATCACCGGGGGTCGGGTCGTCTGCATCGGCTCCTCCTCGATCGGCGCACTCCATCCGGCACGCCCGCGGACGCATTATCCCGCCGCCGAGTCCGGTCGGGCAGGGCCCTTGTCGTCGGGCAGCGGGCAACCGGGGCCGGCACCGGCGGTCGCCCCGGCGCAGGTCGACCGCCGGCCGCCGATCGCCGCCACGGCGGCGAGCACCAGCAGGTCGAGCACCGCGTAGAAGGCCCCTGCGGCGAACGGCGGGTTGGCGGCCGACACGCCGAGACCGGGGACTTCGGGCCGCCAGGTCCAGGCCCCCACCGCGGTGCCGTAGATCTCCATCGCCAGGGCCAGCGCGAACATCACCGCGTACAACGGGCGGTCACGCCCGAAGGCCATGCACAAGGCAAACAGCCCGAACAGCGCCACGCCCAGTCCGTCGGCTCCTCGCGCGAAACAGATCACGGCCCAGGCGGCCCCGAGCACGCATACCCAAGGCGCGGTCGCGCGGGCTGCAGGCGCACGCAACGCGAGCAACCCCAGGGTCATCAGCAGCGCGTGCCCGGGCGGCACGTACAGGGGCAGGTTGCCGTAGCGATAGTCGTACAGTCCCCACACGAGTGCGAGCACCGCCTCTCCCGAGCCCGCGATGAGGGTGCACAGGACGAGCGAGCGACGCTCGGCGGAGCCGCCGGACCGATAGAGCCAGGCCCACAGCAGCCATGCCCAGAGGGTGGCGGCATGCTGCCCGGGGCGCCCCAGCACGGCCTCGAGCGCAAGGCCGCCCACGATCACCGCGACGATCTGCAGCGCAGCCCCGCGGGGAGCATGGTCCCACAAGGCCTGCACGCCGGGCATCGCGGCACGCGGCGCGAAAGCCGTCGGCAGCGCCTGCGCGCAGGCGGGCGCCGCCTCGTCCGCCCGCGCCGTCTCGACCGGCGGATTCACCGCCGGGCCGTGCGGACCGGGCACGGGCGCAACCGATCCGGGCTGCCGACGCGCCGACGCGCCGCTCGCGGCCCTGCGCCGTCCACCCTGCCGACCCGGCAGGCCGCGTGCGTCCCCGCCCGGGGCCACGACCACCGACGGCGGGTCGACGCGTGGAGGGCACTGGAGGCGCGCGGATCGGACATCGTCGGCAGGTAGGATCGAGGAGGATTCTCGCGCCTGCGCCGGGACCACAGGGAGGGCGCGCGGAGCCGGCGCAGTATAGCCGCGGGCCGCGCGTTGCCCGCGACAGGCCGATTGGCTAGGATGCGCCGGCCGCGCAAGGCCACGATGCGAACGCCCGACCGACCCGCCAGGAGCCTCCCGATGATCCCGAACCGTCCACGCCACTCCCCGGCCCGCCGCACCGCGGTGACCTCAGCGCTGGCCGCGGGCTCGCTCGCTGCCCTGGGCGCCGGACCCGCGCGAGCGCAGGCCTACCCCGCACGCCCGATCACGATGATCGTGCCGGTGCAGGCCGGCAGCGGCGCCGACGCGATCCTGCGCATCGTCGCGCAGCGCATGGCGGACAACCTCCGCCAGCCGATCGTGCTCGAGAACCTGCCCGGTGCGGCGGGCATCCTGGGCGCGGAGCGCGCGGCCCGTGCGCCCGCCGATGGCTACACCATCTTCGGCAGCAACGACGGCACCTTGTACATGACGCCGCACCTGCGCAAGAAGGTGAACTACGACCCGGTGGACGGCTTCGAGCCGGTCAGCCTGATCGCCAACATCACCTGGGTGCTGATCGCCAACCCCAGCCTGCCGGTGAAATCGGTGAAGGAACTGCTCGCGCTCGCGCGCGCCAACCCCGGCAAGATCGACTACGCCTCGGGCGGTGTCGGCTCGCCCCAGCACATCGCGATGGAACTGTTCGCCTCGCGCGCCGGCGTGCGCCTGAATCATGTCCCCTACAAGGGCGCCACCGGCGCAGCCCAGGACGTGGTCAGCGGCCATGTGCCGGTCATGTTCACCGCGCTCTCCATCGTGCTGTCGCAGATCCAGGCAGGCAAGGTGCGCGCGCTGGCCGTGGGCGGCTCGCGGCGCTTCCCGCAGGTGCCCGACGTGCCGACGGTCGCCGAGTCCGGCCTGCCGGACTTCCAGTTCACCACCTGGGCCGGCCTGTTCATGCCACGTGGCACCCCGAGGCCGATCGTCGACCGCCTGCACGCCGAGGCCACCCGTGCGCTGGCGGATGCGGACATCCGCGAAAAACTGCTCGCGCTCGGGCTGGAGCCAGTGGGCTCCTCGCCGGAGGAGTTGCGCCGTCTCACCCGCGAAGGCTTCGAGCGGATGGGCCAGGTGATCCGCAAGGCGGGCATCCAGCCCGAGTGAGCACGAGTGCGCGCGCCGACCCGGATGCGCCGCGGCGCGCCGGCCCCTGCGTTCTCTGCGAGCGGTTCACCCACCCGCCTGCGAACCGGGGCGCGCGCATCCGCCTCGACCACGCCCGCGCACGCCTGCACGGGCGTACCCGCTGAACCCGACCGATGGAGCGCGCGATGACCCGCGTCTCGAAGGTTCGCGCGCATCCGCTCTCGGTCGCGCTCGCCGAACCGCTCTACACCGCCCACGAGTGCCACACCCACGCCCACCTGATCGTCGTGGAGGTTCGTACCGACGACGGGCGGGTCGGCACCGGCGAAGTGCATGCCGGCCCGCTTCCGCTGGTGTGCGAGTGGATCGAACGCCTCGGCGCCCTGCTCCAGGGCCATGACGCGCTCGATACCACCGGCGCCTGGGAGCGCCTGTTCGCGCTCACCTCGCCGCGCCCGGGTGGCATGTTCGAGGCCGACGGGCTGCCACGTCCGATCGCGCGCGCGGCGCGCGGCGCGGTGATGGCCGCCATCGGCGGCATCGACCTCGCCCTCTGGGACATCCGGGGCAAGGCCGCGGGGCTGCCGGTGTGGAGACTGCTGGGCGGCAACGACCAGCCGATCAACAGCTACGCCACCGGGGGGTTCTACCGGAAGGGCGCGCCGCTGGATGCGTGCGCGCACGAGCTCGCCGCCTTCGTGGACGCCGGCTTTCGCGCGGTCAAGCTCAAGACCGGCGGCCTGTCGATCGCCGAGGAGGTGGTCCGCGTGCGCGAGACGCGCGCGGCGATCGGTCCGGACATCCCGCTGATGCTCGACATGAACGCGGCCTACGACCTCTCCGCCTGCATCGAGTTCTCGCGCGCGGTCGAGCCGTTCGACGTGTTCTGGCTGGAGGAGCCCCTGCACTGGTACCTCACGCCGGCCGATTTCGCGCGGCTCGCGCGCGCCACCCACATCCCGCTCGGCCATGGCGAGCGGGAACTCACTCGCCACGCGGTTCGCGACTTCATCATCGAGGGCGGCATCCGCTACGTGCAGTTCGACGCCACGCGCGCGGGCGGCCTCACCGAAGCGGTGCGCATCGCCCACCTTGCCGAGCAGCACGGCGTGTCGATCGCCCCGCACCTGGCCCCGGAGATCCACGCCCACCTGGTGGCGGCGTTCCGGCAGGCCGCCTACGGCGTGGAGACGATGGGCGGTGCCGATCGCAACCCCCTGTCCTGGGGACTCTACGGGCAGCGGATCGCGCTGGTGAACGGTCAGGTCCGTCCCCCCGCCGGCCCCGGCTTCGGCGCCGAGGTCGACTGGTCGTTCGTCGAGCGACATCGCGCCTGAAGGGCTCGCACCGTGGCATCGCGGGTCTCGAGCGAGTTCGCGCGCGCGATACGCTCGGCACGTGCCGCCTGCCCGGACGCGACGGCTGCAAGCAGCGCGGCCCAGGCACGCGCCGAGGCCATCCGGCGCGCGCGACCGGTCATCGCGAGGCGGGTGTAGCGCGCGGTCTGCATCGACAGCGATTCGAGCATGCCGCGCAACCATGGGTTGGCGACCGACTCGGTGAAGGCGCGATTGACCGCGAGCGCAGCCTCGGCATACGCGGCGGCATCCCCGCCCGAGGCGAGTCGGGCCAGCTGGTCGACCTGCGGCGCCAGCCGGCGCGCGAACTCGGCGCGCCGTGCGTCGCGGGCGATCCAGCGCGCGCGCAACCCGACGAGGGCGGCACGCACCTCGTAGAGTTCGGTCACCTCGCGCACCGACTGCTCGCGTACGCGCGCGCCGCGGTACGGCGCGATCTCGACCAGGCCGGCGCGCTCCAGCATCCGCAGCGCTTCGCGCACCGGGGCATGGCTCGTGCCGAATTCGGAGGCGACCGCAGTCTCGGTGACGCGCGCGCCCGGCGGGAGTTGCCCGGCGACGATCCGCGCGGCGAGCGCCTGCATGATGCGCGCGGGTTGACGGGCGGCCTCGACAGCCGAGGCGCCCGCCCGGGCGCGCACCGCGCCCGGACCCGTGGCCGGGGGCGCGGCGGTGCGGCGTCGGGACGGCGGCGTGTCCATCGGGCGATCGGGGCGGGCCGGTCGGGCGGCTTCGCGAGGGGCGGGGGGCTGCAGGGGCTGGCCGCGCGATGCGGGGGGCGGATGTCGCCGGTGGGTGCCAGGCGACGGGCCGCACGCCGCGGCGGCGCGGGCGGCAGGCTTCGGTTGCGGATTATCGATAATCCGCCTTACACTGGTTCTCCGCAATCGTCACGCCGACCGCCCTTTGCATCCGGGCCCAGACAGGAAGCCGCCATGGACCAGCAGCCCGTCCCCTCGACCTCCGCCGAGGCCCACGCCGTGCCGATCACCGTCACCCCGCTCTCGCGCGCGATCGGGGCCGACATCTCCGGCGTGGATCTCTCGCAGCCGCTGCACCCGGACACCGTCGCCGCGATCCGCGAGGCCTGGCTTGACCACATGGTCGTTCGCTTTCGCGGCCAGCAGCTCTCCCGCGACCAGCTGCTCGCCTTCAGCCGTCACTTCGGCAAGCTCGACCGCGCCCCGATCAACACCCGCGGGCGCAACTGGATCGACGGGTATCCCGAGCTGGCCGTGATGTCCAACATCAAGGTGGACGGCGAACCGGTCGGCAGCCTCGGCTTCGGCGAAGCCGTCTGGCACACCGACATGTCCTACCAGGACATCACGCCTTCGGCCGCCCTGCTCTACGGCATCGAGGTCACCACCGAGGGCGGCGAGACCGGCTTCATGAACATGGCCCTCGCGCTCGCGAACATGCCCGCCGACCTGCGCGCGCAGATCGAGGGCCGCTCCATCAAGCACGATGCGAGTTACAACAGCGCCGGGCAGTTGCGCAAGGGCTTCCAGCCAGTCACCGATCCCAGCGTCTCGCCCGGCGCGGTGCACCCGGCGATCATCCGTCACCCCGAGACCGGACAGCAGGCGCTGTTCCTCGGGCGTCGTCCCAACGCCTACGTGATAGGCCTCCCGGTGCCCGAGAGCGAGGCGCTGCTCGACCGGCTGTGGGCCCACTGCCACGCGCAGACCGACCTCTGGTACCAGAAGTGGCAGGTCGGCGACCTGGTCATGTGGGACAACCGCTGCACCATGCACCGGCGCACCGCGTTCGACGAATCCGCCCGCCGCTATCTGCTGCGCACCACCGTGGTCTCCGGTCGTCCCGCGGCCTGAGCCCTCGCCCGCGTGCAGATCACCTCCGTCGAGGTCGTGCGCGTCGGCGTGCCGCTGGTCGCGCCGTTCCGGACCGCCCACAGCACCAAGGACGTCCAGCGAAGCCTGGTGGTCGTGGTGCACGACCGCGACGGCGCACGCGGCATCGGCAACGTGGACCCCTCGCCCGGCTACTCGCGCGAGTCGATCGACGATCACTACGCGATCGTGCGGGACCGGTTCGCCCCTGCGCTGCTCGGCCTGCCTGCGGCGAACATCCATCGGGTACTCGCCACCCTGTCGGCCCTCGATGCCCACCACCTCGACGCCCGCGCGGCGATCGAAATGGCCTGCATGGATCTCACCGCCCGGCGCGCCGGCCTCTCCGTGGCCACGCTGCTGGGAGGAGCGGTACGCGATGAGCTTCGCTTCAATGCCTGGATCGGCATGCTGCCGCCCGAGGAGGCGGGGCGAGAGGCCCTGCGCTGGCGCGACGCGGGCTTCCGCTCGTGCAAGGTCAAGGTCGGCGGCGAGGTGGCCGCCGATGTCGCGCGCGTGCGCGCCGTGCGCGAGGCGACCGGCCCCGGGTTCGCGATCCGTGCCGACGGCAACGAGGGCTACGCCGAATCCGATGCGATCGCCTTCGTCGAAGGGGCGAGGGACGTCGGGCTGCAACTCTACGAGCAGCCGGTGCCGGGCGACGACCTCGCCGCGATGGCGCGCGTGCGCGCGCGCGCCAACGCGGTCGGCGTACCGCTGATGGCCGACGAAGCCCTGCTCGACCACGCCAGCCTGATCGCGATCATCCGGGCGAACGCCGCGGACATCGTCAAGGTCAAGGTGATGAAGCAGGGCGGACTGCTCGCCACCCGCCGCATGATCGCCACCGCCGAGGCCGCGGGGCTGCCCTGCGTGATCGGACACGGCTTCGGCCTGGGCGTGTGCACGATGGCCGAGGTGCTGGTGGCCGCCACCTCCGCGAACGTGATGGAGGGCCTCGAATGCGTGGGCCCGCTCAAGACCCGCGACGACATCGTCGAACACAAGCCCGACCTCTCCGGTGGCGTGCTCGCCCGGCCGCAGGCGCCCGGGCTGGGGGTCGACCTCGACCCCGCGCGCATGGCACGCTGGCGGGAGGACTCGGTCCTGATCCGTTGAGCGTCGCACCGTCGTTCCGTTTTCGCCTGCACGCAGGACACGCCGCCTGCGGGTCGCCCCTTCCACGCCCGGGGCGCGAACGGCAGGCTGCACCGCCCGCAGGAGACCCCGCAATGCCCGCGACAGAAGCCCCCGCCGCACCGCGCACGCTGCCGATCGCATGGTTCGCCACCACTGCCCTCGTCCTCGCCTCGACGACGGGGCTGGCGGTCCGGGGCATCGCGCCGGCGCAGGCCCAGGCCTGGCCGGTCAAGCCGGTCCGCGTGATCGTCGCCTTCCCGCCGGGGGGCATCTCCGATTTCGCCACCCGCGCGCTGGCCCCGGGGCTGCAGGAGGCGCTGCGCCAGTCGATCGTCATCGAGAACCGCGGGGGCGCCTCGGGCATGGTGGGGGCCGAGGTCGTCGCGAAGTCCGCGCCCGACGGCTACACCCTGCTCGCGCACACCGTCTCGTTCTCGGTGGCCCCCCACCTGCAGTCGCGCATCAACGTCGACCCGCTGCGCGACTTCGCCCCCGTCACGCAGGTCATCGACGCGCCGAACCTGCTGGTGGTCACGAACGCGTTGCCGGTGCGATCGGTGAAGGAACTCACCGCGCTCGCGCAGCGGCGTCGCGGCGAACTCACCTACGCGTCGTCCGGACAGGGCTCGGGCACCCACCTGTCGGGCGAACTCTACAAGGTGATTGCCGGCGTGGACATCGTGCACGTGGCCTACAAGGGCGGCGGCCCGGCGGTGGCCGACCTGCTCGGCGGTCACGTTCCGATGATGTTCTCCACGCTGCCCTCGGTGCTGCCGCACGTGCGCAGCGGGCGGCTGCGCGCCCTCGCCGTCACCGGCGACCGTCGCTTCCCGGGGCTGGAGTCCATCCCCACCATGGCGGAGGCCGGCGCGACCGGCTACTCGTTCAGCGGATGGGCCGGGCTGTTCGCGCCGGCCGGCACGCCGCGCGAGGTGGTCGCACGCATCTCCGAGGAGTCCGCGCGGGTGCTGCGGGCACCCGGCATCCGCGAAAAGCTGCTCGCGCAGGGCGCCGATCCGGTCGGCAGCACGCCCGAGGAGTTCGCGGCCTTCTTCCGCAACGAACTGACCCGCTGGGGCCGCCTCGTCGAGCAGGCGCGAATCAAGCCGGAGTGACGATGCAGGCTGAAACCCTCTTCTCGAAGATCTGGCAGCGCCACCACATCCTCACCGACGAGGACGAGTCGCTGCTCTACATCGACCGTGCGATCGCGCAGGAGAACACCTACCACGCGTTCGTCGCGCTGGAGGCGGCCGGCCGCCGCGTGCTGAGGCCGCGGCAGGTGTGGTGCTTCACCGACCACTACGTGCCCACCACCGGGCGCGCGCAGGGCCTCGCCGGCATCCCGGTGGCCGAGATCCGCGGCATGGTCGAGAAGCTGCAGGACTACGCGCGCCGCCACGGCACCCACCTCTACGGCATCGACCACGCGCAACAGGGCATCATGCATGTCGTGCCGCCCGAACTCGGGCTGGTGCAGCCCGGCATGGCGCTGATCGGCAACGACTCGCATACATCGACCCACGGCGCGTTCGGCTGCCTCGCCTTCGGCGTCGGGGCCTCGGAGTTCGCGCACGTGATGGCGACGCAGACGCTCTGGCAGCGCCGCCCGTCCACCCTGCGCATCCGGGTCGATGGCCGGCTGGGGTTCGGCGTATCGGCCAAGGATCTCATCCTGTCGATCATCGCCACCATCGGGGCCGACGGCGCCAACGACCACGCGATCGAATACGCCGGCACCGCGATCGAGGCGCTGTCGATGGAAGGGCGCATGACCGTGTGCAACATGTCGATCGAGGCCGGCGGGCGCGCCGGACTGGTGGCCTCCGACGACACGACCTTCGCCTATCTCGAGGGCCGCGAGCAGTCCCCGCGGGGCGCCGCCTGGGAGCGAGCACTCGATCGCTGGCGCGCGCTGCGCAGCGACGGGCCGGCGGTGTTCGACCGCGAGGTGCGCCTCGACGCGGCAACCATCCCGCCCACCGTGACCTGGGGCGTCAGCCCGGAGCACGCGCTGCCGGTCGACGGCTGCGTGCCCGATCCGTCACGGGCAGGCGACGAGCGACGCGAGGCGCAGTGGCGCACGGCCATCGACTACATGGGGCTGGTGCCGGGCATGGCCCTCACCGACATCGCGGTCGATCGCGTCTTCATCGGCTCGTGCACGAACGCGCGGATCGAGGACCTGCGCGCCGCGGCCGCCGTGGCCCGGCTCGGCAAGGCGCAGGTTCCGACCTGGGTGGTCCCCGGCTCGCAGGGCGTGCGCCGCCAGGCCGAAGCCGAAGGGCTCGACCGGATCTTCACCGCGGCCGGCTTCGAATGGCGGGATCCGGGCTGCTCGCTGTGCACCGCGATCAACGGCGACCAGCTCGCCCCGGGCGAGCGCTGCGTGTCCACGTCGAACCGCAACTTCCGCAACCGCCAGGGGCCGGGGGGGCGCACCCACCTCGCCAGCCCGGCGATGGCTGCGGCCGCCGCGCTCCACGGGCGGCTGGTGGACGTGCGCCGGCTCGGCGCACCCGACTGAGGCCCGACCATGCAGCCCTTCACCACCGTCACCGGCATCGCCGCCCCGATCGACGAAGCCAACGTCGATACCAACCAGTTGTGCCCGACGCGGTTCAACAAGGTCCCGCGAGGTCCGCGCTACCGGGAGATCCTCTTCTACGACCAGCGCGTCGATCCCCAGGGCCAGCGCACCGGCTTCCTGCTCGACCGCGAACCGTGGAACCGCGCGCAGATCCTGGTCGCCGATGCCAACTTCGGATGCGGCTCCTCGCGCGAGACCGCGGTCTATGCGCTCGACGAATTCGGCATCCGTTGCGTGATCGCACCCTCGTTCGGGGACATCTTCGATGCGAACTGCGCGAAGAACGGCCTGCTCACGGTCGTGCTCCCCGCCCCGGTCTGCGCGCGGCTCCGGGAACGGCTGCACGCAAATCCCGCCGCGCCGGTCACGGTCGACCTCGCCGAGCAGGTCGTCGTCGATCCGGAGGGCGGGCGCCACGCCTTCACGATCGCGCCCATCCGCAAGCGCTGCCTGCTCAACGGCTTCGACGACATCGCGCGCACCGGCGAGTACGCCTCGCGCATCGAGGCCTTCGAGGCCGCGCACCGCGCAGCCCATCCGGAGATGTTCCCCGACGAAACCTCGGCCTGAGGGACGGCGTCGTCGCGCCGGCTCGCCGAGCCCGCGTTCAACCCCCGCGCAGCACCCGCGCCAGCCGTTCGCAGACGCTCGCCCAGGCATGCCCGGCGTGGATGCGCGGCACGGCGGCCGCGGGATCGAGCCCGGGCACGCGCGCCTCGAGCATGTCCTCCAGCCGCGCGAGCGTGGCGTCGGGATCGGGTTCCAGCCAGGCGCGAATACCCTCTGCCCGCCTGCGCGATTCGACCTGCACGGCGAAGTCGGGCTCGGCGTAGTCGTCGGTCGGGCCGCCCTGCGTGACCAGCACCGGCGTGCCGCACGCGGCAGCCTCGAGCGGGGGCAGGTTGAAACCCTCGGCGCGATAGGTCGACGCATAGCAGTCGGCCGCACCGTAGAGTTCGCGAAGGCCGTCCTGGCTCAGGTTCTCGGCGATCACGGTGATCGAGGCCAGCGTCGCCTCGTCGAGTTCGGCAGGATGCGCCTGCCGCAGCCCGGCGAGTACCCCTTCGGCACCGATGCCGTACAGGTTGCTCTGGTCCTTGAGCAGCAGGCGCGCGTGCGGATGGCGCCGGCGCAGGCGGGCGAAGGCGAGGACCAGGACATCCACCCCCTTGTTCGCCGTCATCGCACCCACCGAAAGGACGGCCCAGGCATCCTCGGGTAGCCCCAGCCGGGCGCGTACCGCTGCGCGCGTCCCGCGATCGATCGGATGGAAGCGGGCCGGATCGATCCCGTGGGGGACCACATGCACCCGGGCGTCCTCGAACCCGGCGTTGAGGAAGCCCGCCCGCGACCAGCGCGAGGGCGTGACGATCGACAGGCTCCTGTCGCGCAGGCCTCGCCTCAGCCCGTTGTCGTGCACGAAGCCGTTGATGTTCTGCCACTCGGAGGTCCCGAACACGTAGAGCCGATCGGCCGCGGCGGGCCCCATGCGCAGCGGAAAGCCGATCCGGTAGCAGACCTGCTGGCGGGTGTCGGGCGCGGGGGCGGGAATGCGGCCGATCGCCTGCGCATCGGGTTCGTCGAAGCCCGCGGAACTGCGCTGCGCGCTCCACTGGGCGTTGTAGTACGGCAGGTCGCGGTGATACAGCCGGAACCAGCGCCCCAGGTGAAGCAGCTGGTGCTGGTTGACCATCGCATACGAGTGGTTGATGCCGCGCCAGCCCTCCACGAGCAGCGTGGGGCGCTCGTCACCGCCACCGGCTGCCGTCCCGAGCGTCGACATCGGCGCCGTCCTACTGGCCTGCGCGGAACTGGTGCGCGTAGGTGTATTCGTCGAGCCGGGCAGCGTAGCGCAGGCCCCGCCGCATGGCCCACGAGGCGACCTGGTGGTGCAGCGGCAGCGCCGCATGGTCGCGGAGGGCCTCGCCCATCGCCTCGCGCGCGGCCGCCTCGCGACGACGCGGGTCCACGCTCGAGAGCGCCGCCTGCACCTGCGCGTCGAGCTTGGGGTTCGAGTAGCGGCCCCAGTTCCAGGTGCCCCAGCCGGTCTCCGGATTGACCGTGCCCAGCAGGGTGCGCAGCGCGAAATCGCCGGCGTTCGAGCCCCAGCCGAGCAGCGCGCAGCTGAATTCGTGGCGACGCGCGCGGGCGAAGTACACCGCCACCGGCATCGTCTCGACCTTCGCGGCCACGCCGACCCGCGCGAGCATCTGGGCGACGGTCTGCACCACCTGCTCGTCGTTGATGTACCGGTCGTTCGGTCCGTGCAGCGTGAGGCCGAAGCCCTCGGGCAGCCCGGCGTCGGCCAGCAGCCGGCGCGCCGCCGCCGGGTCGGCGGCCAGAGGCTTGAACCCCTCGTGATGACCGAGGATGCCGGGCGCCACCAGGTTGGAGGCGGGGGTCGCCAGCCCGTCGAGCGTGCGCTCGCACAGCGCCCGGCGATCGACCGCGAGCGACAGCGCCTCGCGCACGCGAGGGTCGCGCAGCGGATTGCGGTCGAGCGGCCGGCCCGAGCGGTCGGTGATGAACGGCGAGCGGTCGCGGTACTGGTCGAGCTGGAAGAACAGCGTGCGCCACGAGGGACGCTGCTCGACCGCGAGCTTCGCGTTCGACCGCAACCGACCCATGTCGGCCGGCGGCACGGATTCGATCGCATCGACCTCGCCCGCCAGCAACGCTGCAAGGCGGGTGGGATCGCCGGGGATCACGCGCAACTGCACCCGCTCGAACGCCGGCGTCGGCCCCCACCACGCGTCGTTGCGCAGCAGTTCCACGCCCTCGCCGCGCCGCCAGCTCGCGAACCGCCACGGGCCGGTTCCGATCGCCGCCCGGCCGGCATTGAAGTCGTCGGTGCTGGCGCCGGCGGCGAGTCGTCGCGGCACGATGAAGATGTTCGACAGGTCGAGCGCGAGCGGTCCGTACGGGGTGGCCGTACGCAGGCGCACCGTGTGCGCGTCGGGCGCCTCGCGCGAGACCACCGGCCGGGTGAAGGCGGTGAACGGACCCGGACTCTTCACCAGCGCCGCAGGACGCTCCAGCGAGGCGATCACGTCCTCGGCAGTGAGGGGCTGCCCGTCGTGGAAGCGCACGCCGCGGCGCAGCCGGAACTCCCAGGTGAGCGGGTCGAGCGTGCGCCAGGACTCGGCCAGCGCCGGCTGCAGGCGGCCGTCGGCGTCCACCTGCACCAGCGAATCGTAGAGATGCCGGGCGACGGTGTTGTTGGGCGCCGCGTTGAGGAAGTGCGGGTCGAGGGAGGTCACCTCCCCGGAGAGCGCGATGCGCAGCACCGCGCCGGGGTCGGACGCCTTCTGGGCGCGCGAGGGCACGGCCACCGACAGCGGCAGCGCGCTTGCGGCAGCCAGCAGGGAGCGCCGACGCGAGTCGGGGATGAGGCGCATCGGGGTCAGTCGGCCTTGACGCCGGCCGTGCGCAGGATGCGGTCCCAGCGCGCCGCTTCGCGCTGGATGTACTCCGCAGCCTGCTCGGGAGTGGTGGGTGCGGCCTCGATGCCCAGCGCCGCGAGCCGCTCCTGGACTTCAGGCGAACGCAACGCGGCGCCGATCTGCTTCGACAACTGGGCGACGATCGTCCTGGGCGTGGCCGCCGGGGCAAGCACCGCGAACCAGGCCTCCATGTCGTAGCCGGGCACGCCGCCTTCGGCGAGGGTGGGCAGTTCCGGCAGGGCGCTGGCTCGCCGGGCGGAGGTGACCGCGAGCATCCGCAGCTTGCCCTGGCGGGCCAGCGGCACCGCGTTGAGCGGACTGGCGAACACCACGGAGATCCGCCCGCCCAGCAGGTCGTTGATCATGTCCGCGCTGCCCTTGTAGGGGATGTGCGTGATCGCAGCGCCGCTCTGGGCCTTGAACAGTTCCCCGGCAAGATGCAGCGACGAGCCGTTGCCGCCCGAGCCGTAGTTGATCGAGCCGGGCCGGGCGCGGGCGAGCGCGAGGAACTCCTTCACGCTGTTGGCCGGCACCGACGGGTGTACCGTCATCACCAGCGGGCCCCGGGCCACCAGCGTGACCGGCGCAAGCTCGGACAGCTTGTAGGGCACCGCATCGCCGTAGAGCGTCGGGTTCACCGCCACTGCCATCGCGTGCAGCACCACCGTGTGGCCGTCGGGGTTGGCACGGGTCACCGTGACCGTGCCGATGTTGCCCCCGGCCCCCGGACGATTGTCGATGACCACCGGCTGGTTCCAGCCGTCCCCCAGTCGGGCGCCGAGCATGCGCGCGAGGATGTCGTTCGGGCCCCCGGGCGGATAGGGCACGACCACCCGGACCGGGCGCGAAGGATAGGCGCCGCCCTGGGCCACGGCCGGGGCCGCGTGAAGCACCAGGGGCGCCACGGCCGCCAGCGCTGCGACAGCCCGCCTGCGGACCGGGGAGGAGGCGCGGCCGGGGCCGCCACGCGTGGACAGGGGTCGGAAGGTCATCAACGGGGTCTCCGCGCGATCAGAAGGCAGAAGGCGAGCCCTCGGCCCGGTCGGGGCCCGCGACTCGCGTCGGATGGTAGCCGATACAATGCCGGCTCCCTCCCTTCGCCACGAGTGCCCCGATGCCCGACCATGACCTGATGCTTCGCAATGGACGGGTGATCGACGGTTCCGGGGCGCCCGGCCGACGCGCCGACGTGGCGATCGCCGGCGACCGGATCGCGGCGATCGGCGAAGGTCTCCCGGGCTCCGCGAGCCGGGTCATCGACGCCGACGGACTGGTGGTCGCGCCGGGGTTCATCGACATCAAGACCCACTCCGACTTCACCCTGCCGATCAACCCGAAGGCGGAGAGCAAGTTGCGCCAGGGCGTGACCACCGAACTCATCGGCCACTGCGGCTTTTCCGTCGCGCCGGTCCTGCCGGGCAAGGTCGACCTGCTGCGCGACTATCTCTCGCCCAGCGCCCCGTGGCTGCCGTTCCGAGAGATGGGGTTCGCCGAATACCTGGACAGTTTCCCGGCGACGGCCGTCAATGCAGGCATGCTGGTGGGACACAACACGCTGCGCCTGATGGCGATGGGCATGGACCAGCGAGCGCCCACCGAAGGCGAGATGGCGCACATGGCGGCCATGCTCGAGGACGGGTTGCAGGCCGGGGCACTGGGCCTGTCCTCGGGGCTGTTCACCTCGCCGGGATCGTACGCCTCGCGCGACGAGATGGTCGCCCTGTGCGAGGTCGTGCGCCGTCATCGCGGCGGCTATTTCACGCACATCCGCGACGAGTCGAACGGCGTGCTGGAGGCGGTCGACGAGGCGATCGACATCGCGCGCACCTGCCGCATCCCGGTGGAGATCGTGCACTTCAAGACGTCCGGGATGGACAACTGGGGCAAGGCGGCCGTCGCGCTCGAACGCATGGCGCACGCCCGCGCCGAAGGCCTGGCGGTCAACTGCGACTCGCACCCCTACACCGCGGGCAGCAATCCGCTGAAGAACCTGATGCCGCAGTGGGTGCAGGCCGGCGGCGTGGAGGCGATGCTCGCGCGCCTGCCGCTGCCCGAGACCCGCGCGCGCATCCGCGAGGACATCGCGCGCGACGGCCTGAACAACTGGGGACGCATCCCCGACTGGGACTGCGTGCAGGTGTCCATTTCGCCGCACCTGCCCCAGCACTGCGGCAAGACCATCGCCACCCTGGCGCGCGAGCGCGGCGCCGATCCGATCGACGTGGTCTGCGACTACCTGGTCGAGGACCGCGGTGCCACCCGCGTACTGGTGATCTCGATCGCCGAGGAGGACATCCGCGCGATCGTCTGCTGCCCCGACGCGCTGGTGGGTTCCGACGGCAACTGCGTGGCGACCTACGGCATCACCAGCCAGGGCATGCCCCACCCGCGCTTCTACGGCACCTTCCCCCGCGTGATCTCCCGCTACGTCGGCGAGCAGCGACTGCTGCCGCTCGAGACGGCCATCCGCAAGATGACCGGCGCGACCGCCCGGGCACTGGGGCTGCGCGACCGCGGGACCCTCGCGCCGGGGCAGCGCGCCGACGTGGTGCTGTTCGACCCGGACGACTTCCGCGACCAGGCGACCTACGACGATCCGCACCGCTACCCGACCGGCGCGCGCACCACGGTGCTGGTCAACGGCACGGTCGTGATCGACCACGCCGTGCACACCGGCGCGCTGCCAGGCCGGGTGCTGCGGCGGGCCGCGGACGGATCGGTCGGCTGATCCTGCGGCCGAGCCGCGCGGGCACGGACCTGCGACGCTGCGCGACCGGCGGGTGCGCGGCCGGCGGGTGCGCGGCCGGTCGCCCCACCCGCGGCGCCACCGGGCCCGGAGGGTGCCGACCCACCCGCGAAGTCCGGGCGGACGGCTACGGCCCCGGGCGCTGGGCGAGACCGTCCGGACCCACCCGGCGCCCCGGCGCTACCACCAGTTCGCGCGCTTGCGCAGCGCGGCCAGCGACTCTCGCGCATCGGCCACCACCCGCGCCGGGTCGAGCGCGGTCAGCCGGCCCCCGCTCTTGAGGAGGCGCCCGTCGACCATCACGGTGTCGACGTTGCCCGGTTGCGCCGCTTCGACCAGCAGGTGGGCCGGGTCGGTGAAGACGCCGAGGTTGATCGCCCGCGTGTCCACCATGATCAGGTCGGCACGCTTTCCCGCCGCCAGCGACCCGATGCGGTCGGCCATGCCCATCGAACGCGCGCCCTCGATCGTGGCCAGTTCGAGCACGCGCCGCGCAGGCAACTGGAACTCGTTCTCGGTGCGGGCGTTCTCGGCATTCTGCGTCACCTTCATGATGCCGAACATGTCCGCGTTGCCCGATAGCGCCGTGGTGTCCACCGACAATCCCAGCGGGATGCCGGCCTGCAGGAAGGTGCTGGTGGGCGGCACGCCGAAGCCGATGCGCAGTTCGGTGAACGGCGAGATGCTCACGGCCGCGCGCGAGTCGACCAGCGCGCGTACCTCCTCGGGGGTCACCCAGACGGCGTGGATCGCCTGCAGGTCGGGGCCGAGGAGACCGTCCTTCGCCACCTGCGCGATGCCGCCCGCGCGGGCGCGCGAGTTGTTCAGGTGCACGGACACCGGCAGGCCGAGCCGACGGGCCTCGGCGATGTCGCGGCGCGACGCCTCGGCCTTGATCGCACCGGTCCCACCGGTGGCCACGCCGCGCCAGGCGATCCCCAGCGCCAGCCGGCCGCCGGCATCGTGCCGCGACCAGTCCGCGCGCAGGCGTTCGAGGTCGGCGAGGTCCATCGTCTGGTCGACCGGGTGCCCCTGCATGGTGCCGTAGGAGAATCGGCCCCGCAGGCCGGACTCGGACAGCGCACGCAGGTTCTCGCGCGCATGCGTCGGCGTGCGGATGTTGTGGCACCAGTCGTGCACGAAGGTGATGCCCGAGTGGATCGCCTCGGCGCAGGCGAGCCGGGTGCCCGCGTACATGTCGCCTGGCACGTAGTGGCGCCCCAGCCCCAGTGCGGTCGGGAAATAGCCGAACTTCTTCTCGTCGAGCGACATGCTGCGCAGCAGGGTATTCCACATGTGCCAGTGCGTCTCGACCATGCCCGGCATCACGATCATGTCGCGTGCATCGATCACGCGCGCGCCCGGCGCCTGCAGCGCGCGCCCCACCGCCACGATCACGCCGTCGCGGACATGCACGTCGGCACCGGCGAGGTCGCCGACCGAGCGCTCCATCGTCATCACGTAGCCGCCGCGCAGCAGCCACTCGCCCCGAGCGGGGCCCGCCCCCGGAAGGTTCGCGCCCGGATCCGGGATGGCCGCGCACCCGCCGATGGCGAGCGCCCCCAGGGCTGCGCCGCCCCCGACCAGTCGCCGTCGCCGCGCATCCACCCGCGCATGCAGGCCGTCGCCACCCATGCGGCCCTCGACGTCGTGCCCACCCCCGATCCCGACCTGCGCCATGCTCGTCTCCCCCGTGCTGTTGTCGTGTGCGCGTTCGACGTCGCGCACGTCGGTCGACGCGGACGACACCGGCGCCGCCCGCCACGGCCGACCGTCGACCGTCGACCGCACCACGGCGGGGCTGGACCCGCCGGCGTGCGCGGCCGGTGCATTGTGCGCCGTCCGGCGCGCGCGTGCAGCAGGATCCCCGCGCGGGTTCGCGTGATCACACCGGCCGTCCCGTTCGCGCGGCGGGTTCCATGCCGAGGGCTCGCGGAGCATCCAGGCCGCGCGCAGCCCGCGCCCACCGGGTGCCAGCCTTCGACTCGCCTCCGCGGGCATCGGCGCCGGCGCGAGCGCGCGTTGACCCGTACCGACGGTCGTGGAAACATGGCCCACCCGAAGCGGAGGAGCCATGAGTCGAGCCGAGATCCCTGCCTGCCACCGGCCCCTGCGCACCGCGGACGGGATGGCCTGCGGGCGCGCACGGCCGGACGCGCGGGCGCAGCCGCGCCCCTGCCGAGCGCATGCCCGACGGCTCGCGGCGCTCTGCGCGGCCGGCCTGGTGGTGCTCGCCGATGCCGTTCCCGCGCAGGTCTTCCCGGCCAAGCCGCTGCGCCTCATCGTGCGTGCGCCGCCGGGTGGGGGCGACGACCTGCACGCGCGCCTGCTGGCCACCCCGCTGGCCAAGGCACTCGCCCAGCCGGTCGTGCTGGACTACCGACCCGGCGCCGGCGGACTGGTCGCCTGGGAGATCACCGCGAAGTCGCAACCCGACGGCTACACCCTGCTGCTGGCCGCCTCCGGGCTCGCGGGTGTCCGCGCCCTGCGTCCGGAGATGCCGGTCGACCCCTGGCGCGACTTCGCGTGGGTATCGCAGGTCGCCACCTTCCCGCTCATCCTCACCGCCAACAACGCGCTGCCCGCACGCTCGCTGAAGGACGTCGTGGCCCTCGCCCGCCGCCGCCCGGGCGAACTCAACTACGGGTCGTCGGGGATCGGCGCGACGCCGCACCTGGCCGCGGAATACTTCCGCGGGGCCGCAGGCATCGACATCAACCACGTGCCGTTCAAGGGATCGAGCGCCATGTATCTCGACCTGATGGCCGGACGCATCGAACTCGGGACCTCGGTGCTCGGGGGCGCGATTCCGTTCGTGAGGAGCGGACGACTGCGCGCGCTTGCGGTGACCTCGGCGACCCGTTCCCCGCAATTGCCCGACGTGCCCACCGTCGCCGAGGCGCTGGGGCTGAAGGACTTCGAGTTCACCCCCTTCTACGCGATCGTGACCCAGGGCCAGACGCCTCGCGACACCGTGCAGGTGCTGTCCGCCGCGGTGGGTCGCGCGGTCGCCAACGCCGAACTGCGCGAGGGCATGCTGGCCGCCGGGTCGGTGCCCTCGGCCAGCACGCCGGAGCAGATGCTCGCGACCGCGCGGCGGGCAGCCGACCAGATCGAGCGCATCGTGAAGGCCACGGGTATCAAGGGAGGGGACTGAGTCATGGCGCGCATCGCCGTCGGCGGCTTCCAGCACGAGACGAACTGCTTCGTGCCCACCCGCACCGATTACGAGTACTTCGCCGCGCACCGCGACCGCCCGCCGCTGGTGCGCGGTGCCGCGGTGCTCGAGTGGCTCGGGGACACCAGTTTCGCGCTGTCGGGCTTCCTGCGCGAGATGGGTTGGCGTGCGGCGCCCGGCGGCGCCGGCGAGCACGAGTGGGTGCCGCTGGTCTGGACCAGCGGCGGGGCGGGTGGCCTGGTCACACGCGATGCGTTCGAGCGGATCACGGCCGAACTCACCGGCCGCCTGTCCGAGGCCATGCCGGTCGATGCCGTCTATCTCGACCTCCATGGGGCGATGGTCTGCGAGGACTTCGAGGATGCCGAGGGCGAGCTGCTTCGCCGCGTGCGAGCGATCGTCGGCGAGTCCGTCCCGGTGGTCTACAGCCTCGACTACCACGCGAACGTCACCCCCGCGATGGTCGCCCTGGGCGACGGCGTCCAGGCCTACCGCACCTACCCCCACATCGACAGGGTGGACACCGGCGTTCGCGCCGCGCGCGTGCTGCGCCAGGTGCTCGCGGAGGGCAGGCCGGCGGGACGGGCGCTGCGCAAGCCCGGCTTCCTGCTGCCGCTGAACGACCAGTGCACCCAGATCGACCCGTCTCGCGCGATCGTTGCCCTGTCGGCGTCGCTCGAAGGCGGCCCGGTGTTCAGCGTGGCCTACCTGGCAGGCTTCGCCCCCGCCGACCTGCACGACACGGGGCCTTCGGTCGTCGTCTACGCGCGCACCCAGGCCGACGCCGACGCGGCCGCCGACACGCTGGCCTCGGCAATCGAGGCGCGCGAGGCCGAGTTCGCGCAACCGATGCTCGATCCGGACACGGCCGTGCGCGAGGCGATGCGCATCGCCGACCGGGCGACACGCCCGGTCGTGATCGCCGACACCCAGGACAACCCCGGCGCCGGCGGCACCGGGGACACCACCGGCATGCTGGCAGCCCTCGTGCGCAACGGCGCGCGCGATGCGGTGCTGGGATTCCTGTTCGACCCCGACGCCGCGCGGGCCGCGCACGCCGCCGGCGAGGGCGCCACGATCGAACTCGCGCTCGGTGGCCGGCACGGCCCCGAGGGCTGCGAGCCCTGCCTGGCGCGCTATCGGGTCGCGCGACTGGGCGACGGACGCATGACGACGACCGGTCCCTCCGTGGGTGGGCGTCGCATCGACCTGGGCCCGATGGCGCTGCTGGCCATCGACGGGGTGAGCGTAGTGGTCACCAGCAAGCGGATGCAGGCGCACGACCAGGCGCCCTTCCGTCACCTGGGCATCGAACCGGCCGCCCAACGCATCCTCGTGCTCAAGAGCACCGTGCACTTCCGCGCCGACTTCCAGCCGATCGCCGACACCGTGCTGGTCGCGCTCGCCCCCGGCGGACATGTCGTCGACCCCACCCGCTACCCGTACCGGCGCCTGCGCGCGAACGTGCGACTGTATCCGCTGGGTCCGGCGCACTCGCCGCGCCCAGCGAGCGAGACCGCACTGGCATGAAGGCGCCGGCGCCCGGAGCTCGCGACAAGCAGGCCCCGTGATCACATAATGGGGCGACACGACTCCCTGCGGTCCTTTCAGGCCGCGCCTCGCCAACCCGCTCGACGGAGGTGCCTCATGACTCAGCGCGCCACTTTCCCGGCCCCGGACTGCCACGCCGCGAAAACGGTCCGACCGCCCTGTTCGCGCATGCGGCCGCTCGCCGTCGCGCTCGCCGGCGCCTTCACCCTCGGCACGCTGGCCGCGGCACCCATGGCCATCGCCCAGGGCCAGAAGTTTCCGACCCGGCCGCTGCGCATCCTCGTGACCATCGGCCCCGGGTCGGTCGGGGACATCATCTCCCGCGTGATGGCCGATCCACTGTCGCGGCAGATGGGCCAGCCGGTGGTCGTGGACAACCGGCCCGGCGCCGGCGGCAACGTCGCGGCCGAGATCGCCGCCAAGTCACCGGCTGACGGCTACACGCTGTTTCTCACCACCATCAGCACCCACGGCATCAACCCCTCGCTCTACAGCAAGTTGGCCTTCGATCCCATCCGCGACTTCGCGCCGGTGATCCTGCTCGCCACCAACCCGAACATGCTGGTGGTGCATCCGTCGATGCCGGTGCGCAACGTGAAGGAGCTGGTCGCGCTCGCCCGCAAGCGCCCCGGCGAGGTCACCTTCTCCTCCGCGGGCTCGGGAACCTCGCAGCACATGGCCGGCGAACTGTTCGCCATGATGACCGGAACGAAGATGGTCCACGTGCCGTACAAGAGCACGCCACTGTCGGCCAACGCAGTGGTCTCGGGCGAGACCATGCTCGCATTCGCCAGCGTGCCGGTGGTTCTGGACCTCGTGCGCTCGGGCCGACTGCGCTCGCTGGGCGTGACCTCCGCCCAGCGCATGGCGTCGCTGCCCGACATGCCCACCGTGGCCGAGGGCGGCATCGCCGGCTTCGATGTCGGCGGCTGGTTCGGGTTCTCGGCCACCGGCGGAACGCCCGAGCCGATCGTCAATCAGCTCAACGGCGAATTCCGCAAGGCCATCGCGGACCCGGGCGTGCGCCAGAAGCTGATGGCGCAGGGCATGGACCTGACCGAATCCTCCCCGGCCGAGTTCTCGGCCTTCATCAAGAGCGAGATCGCCCGCTGGGCGAAGGTCGTGAAGGCCACCGGCGCACGGGTGGAGTGACCCCCGGGCGGGCGGGCCCGCAACGGGGCCCGCCCGCCGCCTCGGGACGGACCCCGGGTTGTCCACCGCGGCCCTCAGTCGGCGGCGCGCCCGCAGACCGCGAAGGCTGCCGCCAGGTAGACCTTCGCCGCGGTGAGCAGGTCGTCGATGCTCACGTGCTCGCCGACCGCGTGCATCTGCCGCCCGCGGCTGTCCGGGTGGGATCGCCCTCCCGGCCCGTAGCACAGCGTCGGGACGTCGTACCGGTTGAGGTGAGTCGCATCGGCGCCCGGACGCCGGATGGAGCCCACCGCCGCCTCGCCGGTCACGAACCGGTGCGCATCGCACATCACCTTCGCCACCGGGGCCTCGAGGCCGATATCGGTGGGCGGGTCGCTCACGTAGCAGTCGAGTACCGGCTCCTCGCATCCCTGTTCGGCGGCGAACTCGCGGAGCACCGCGCGCAGGCTGCGCCGGATCGACTCGGTGGTCGTGCCCGGGACGGTGCGCACGTCGAGGTACAGGCTGCACTCGAAGGGATTGCGCGACAGCCGCCAGGGCATGCCGCCACGGATCGCGGCCACGGTGACGTTCGGCCGCTCGCCCATGTACTCGTGCGCGGCGGTGTAGGCCTCCGACCACTGCGCGATCCGCGTCTGCAGCAGGTGCATGCGCGCGATCGCATTGACCACGCCGGGCCGAGCCGACCACGCGGAGTGCGCGACCGTGCCACCGAGCGTGATGCGGAACCAGCTCACGCCCATGTTGGCGGTGCACACCTGGAGCGTGGTGGGTTCGCACAGCACCGCGCAGTCGGCCGTGACGCCGTGGGTGACCATGTAACGGGTGCCGACCCCGTAGCCCGCCTGCGCATCGGACTGGAATTCCTCGATCGGCGCCTTCTCGGTCTCGCCGACCACGCCACCGAGCAGCAGGTCGCCCGGGAGGCGCACGCCCGCGCGGGCGATCGCCTCGATGGCCACCGCCGCCGAGGCGAGCCCGCTCTTCATGTTGTTCGCGCCCAGCCCCCAGATCCAGCCATCGCGCACCACGGCCTTCGGCTTGAACCCCTCGCCCTGCAGGTAGTCCTCGTCGCCGTCGTAGGAGGTGTCCATGTGCCCGGTGAACAGGAGGCTGCGCCCGGAACCCTCTCCGGGCAGCACCGCGATCGCGTTGGGGCGACCGGGACTCACGTCCTGCAGCCACGCGCGGCAGCCCGCTCGACGCATGCGCTCGACCAGGTATCGGGCGAAGTCCGCTTCCCGCCCGGTCGGGCTCGCGATGTCGACCATCTCCACGAGCGCATCGCGTACCGCCTCGCGCGTGACGAACGCGGCTGCCCGCGCGTGATCCGCATGCTCCACCACCGTGCACTCCTCCTGTTGGCGGATCAGCCCTCCGGCTTGATCCCGATCGCCTCGCCCAGCTTGCGCATGCGCGAGACGTAGTCCCGGACGAAGACCTCCATCTCCTGCGGGCCGGAGGTCATCGGCTCCGCACCCAGCGCGGCGAGCCGATCGCGAACATCGGGCAGCCCGAGGATGCGGTTCATCTCGCGCGCGACCCGCGCACGCAGGGGCAACGGCGTGCCGGCCGGCGCGAGCACGCCGAACCAGTCGTCCCCTTCGTAGCCCCTGCACGCCCGCCTGCGCCAGAGAAGGGGTGCCTGGAAGGAACCGCGCCCCGGCCGCGGAACTGGCCGCGAGGATCTGCAGCTTGCCTTCCCGGGCCAGGGGAATCGCGTTCGGTCCGGGCGCGAACGCGTAGAGCACGCGGCCCGCCATCGCGTCGTTGACCGCCTGCGGCGTGCCCTTGAACGCGACGTGCTCGGCCTGTATCCCGGCCAGATGGGCCGTGGCCGCCGCGTGCAGGTGCGCGGTGCTGCCCACGCCTGCGGACCCGTAGACGATGCCCTTGGGCTGGGCGCGCGCGTACGCGATCAGGTCCTTGAGCGTCTTGAAGCCCGCGGCAGGCGACACGACCATGAAGCTGGGCGAACGGGCCATCATGCCCACGCCCGAGAAGTCGCGCGTCGCATCGAAGGGCAGCTTGGGGTCGATGGCCGCGCGCACGCCGAAGGCGCTGGGCACGGCGAGGTAGGTATAGCCGTCCGGCTTCTGGGTCGTCACGTACTGCGCGCCGAGCACGCCGCCCGCGCCCGCCCGGTTGTCGACGATCACGCTCGCGTTCCACGCCTCGGAGAGATACTTGCCGACGATCCGGATGATGACGTCCGTACCCCCGCCGGCGGCCGCCGGCACCACGAACCGGATCGGTTGCGCGGGATAGCCCGCCGCGGGGTCCGTCCCCTGGGCGAGCGCGAGGGGTGCGAAGCCAAGACCGGCGGCCAGCAGGAACCCGCGGTGCAGCGCGGCACGCCGGGGGGCACGGCTGCGGGGGGTACAAACATCAGGCATGGACGGACTCCTCGATCGGAAACGGGTCGAACCCGCACGGTGCCACAGCCCTGCGGCTGCGGTCCCCGGCGCGCGTTCGTCCGGCACCGGTGCCCGGCGCCGCCAGGCGGCGCATTTCAGGGCACATGGACCCAGAGGTCGAGCATCACCACCGCGCCCGGCACCGGCAGGGCGGGCACCTCGATCGCCGAGAGCGGCAGGTAATGGGACGGCAGCCGCCGATCCCACGCCCGCCACGCACCGTGGAATCCGCCCAGGTGGGTATGGAACTGCTGCGCCCGCACCACGTTGCCCAGCGAGGTGCCGGCACGACGGCAGATCGCCTCGGCCTGCTCGAGGATGCGGGCCATCTGAAGCTCGGCCGCGTCCCCGAACCAGGGCTGGCGCGGATCGATGCGCACGTCCGGGGCGAGCGCACCGCGCTCGTCGACGGCCATCAGGCCCGAGAGGAACAGCAGGTCGCCCGCCCGGATCGCCTGCGGGTGGCCGGCGAACACGGTGGGCACGCCGGCGTCGATGGCGGTGCGCCGCGCCGTACCGCCCGGGCGCAGCGCGATGGTGTTGATCTCGATGCGACCGGTCTCGCAGATGAATCCAGGGGTCGCCGTGCTGATCACCGTGGTGGCCGGGACATCGCGGCCGAAATGCCGGGCCCACACCTCGTTGAACGCCGGCACGTCGGCCATGTCGCGCAGGTAGACCTGCGACTTGACGACATCGGCCAGCGTGCAGCCCACGCTCGCCAGCGCGGGGCGCAGCTTGCGCTCGATCACGAACTCGGTCTCGAGCTTGATCGGCGTCCCCTTCCAGAGGTGTCCGGCGGGCATGCGCGCCGCGGGATCGAGCGGCCCATCCTCGGTGACCAGCGCCTCGGAGGTCTGGCCGGCCACGAACGCATAGTCGCCGCAGGTGAGCACCGGGCTGTAGCCCGAGGTCGCATGCACCGGCAGGCCGGAGGGCCTGTGCTGGGCGGGCCTGAAACCCGGACCGGGGACCACGGCGATCATCTGCACTTCCATCGACTGCCCGGCGAGCAGGAAGCGCTGGTGCAGGTTGGACGTGCTGGGCGGCACGTGTCCGGCGAACCAGGCTCGGCGCGCGTCGTGGTAGGGATCGACCACGCCCGGCGCGGTGTAGTACTGGTCGATGCGCACCACCGCGTCGCGACGGCTGCCGCCAGCCTCGAGCACATGCCCGAGGTTGGCGAAGATCCGGTCCGCCTCCTTGCGATGGCGGGGCACGCCATGCAGCGGAGCCTCCTCGTCGGTGACCTCGGGGGCCATCCCCGAGACGAAGTCGGCGGTACCCTTGTGCCCGGTGGCGAACACCCAGCGACCGGCACGAATGCCGGGCGCGTAGCGCACGCCCCCGGGTGCAAGGCTCACGGGCAGCAGCGCGGTGACCTCGCCCTGCGCGCGGCGCGACGCGCCTCGACCAGCGGCGGAACGAACCGGACGGGAAGAACGACGGGTGGCGGGCATTGGATACTCGGGAGTGTTCGGGACGGTCGGCGAGGATCGCGCGGCGGGGCCACTGCAGCACGGCCGACGCGCGCACCCCGCGGGCCGATCGATTGTAGCGGCCGCGGCGCAGGCCCGGGGTGGGGCCGTGATCACAGCGCTCCGCGGGGGGACGGAGGCGGCGCGCGAACCCCGCGCCCGCGAGCGCCCCGCCCGATCGCCGTCGGCGGCGCCCCCCGGCCCGGGCGCGGGTAGCCCCCGCGTCGATGGGCAGCGGCGCGTCCGGTGCCCCGCGCGCGGCGGGCGCCGGGGCACCGCAGGCTGGACCGACGCGAGCCGCACGGGGGCCAGGCGGCAAGGTCGCGGACAGACCGCGTGCGCACGCAACGCCCACGCCTGCCCGGCGGGTTCGACATGAAGCGCGTGCTGCTGCACTGCGTCGGCAGCGCGGGCGACGTGCTGCCGTTCATCGCGATCGCCCGAGCCCTGCAGGCGCGCGGGGCCGCGCCGGCGATCGCCACCAGCGCCTGGTTCGCCCCGCTGATCGAACAGGCCGGCGTGACGGCGATCGCGCTGGGCAGCCGCGAGGACTACCTCGCCGCTGTGCACCGGCCGGGACTGTGGCACCCGTGGCGAGGTCCGCGGGCGCTATGGTCGATCGTGATGGACCAGTTGCCCCGCGCCGTGCTCGCACTCGATGACTGGCTCGCGGATCCCGACGCGATCCTGGTGGGCTCGACGCTCGCCCTGGCGGTACGCATCGCGGCCGAGCGCGGGCATCCGGATACGGCCACCGTCCACCTGTCGCCCGCGTGCCTGCTCTGCGCGGAGCGCCCGCCTCGACTGCCCGGGCTTCCCCGGCTCGACGCGCTGCCGCGCTGGCTGCGGCGCCAGGCCATGGACCTCGTCGAACGGGCGGCATGGCACGCATTGGCGCCGGACCTGCAGTCCGCGCGCGCCGCTGCGAACCTGCCGCCGCTGGCCTCGCCGCTCACCGCCTGGATGCACTCCCCTCACCGGGTGGTCGCCGCCTTCCCGGAGTGGTTCGCGCCCGCCGCCGGCGACTGGCCGGCGCGCACCGTCCAGGCGGGGTTCCCTCAATGGAGATCAGACGCGACGCTGTCCCCGGAACTCGAGGCCTTCCTGGACGACGGCGATCCACCGGTGGTGATCACCGGCGGCACCGGATACGCGCAAGCAGGGCCATTCCTCGCCAGTGGCCTGGACGCCGCCACCTCCGCGGGCGCGCGCGCCGTCCTCGTCTGCGCGTTCCGGGATGCCCTGCCCCCGCTGCCGGCCGGTCGGGCGCTCGCGGTCGGCCACGCCCCTTTCCCGGCGCTCCTGCCACGCGCATCCGCGGTAGTCCATCACGGCGGGATCGGCACCACGGCCGCCGCCTTCGCCGCCGGCGTTCCCCAGTGCATCTCGCCGCTGGCCTTCGACCAGTTCGACAACGCCGCGAGGGTGGTGGCACTGGGCGCCGGCGTCGAGTTGCCACGCCCGGGGCGCGACGCTGCCCGCTGGGCGCGAGGCCTGGAGCGCGCGCTGCGCGACGCCCGCCTGCGCGCGGCGGCGGATGCCTGCGGGGTGCGCATGCGCACCGGCGGATCGTCCGCCTCGGACATCGCCGACATCCTGCTCGCAGGCTACGATCGAAGCCCCTGAACCCGCCCGGTGGCCGGCGGACACCGGAGCGTTCCGGTCGCGCGGCCCTCGGCACGACGGAGAGCGCATCACCATGGAACACGCGACCGAGGCGCGACTGCGCGCGATGGGATTCGAACTGCCGCCACCGTTCACCTTCCCGAAGGCCAACCGGACCGGCTGCACCCGCTCCGGGCGCGTGCTCTATCTCTCGGGGCACGGCCTCGACCTGCCCGCCTTGCCCGGCGTGCGCCAGCGCGGCCGGTTCGGCGCGGACATCACGCTCGAGGAGGGCTACGCCACCGCTCGTGCCGTGGCGCTCACCATGCTCGCTACCGTGAAGGCCCACTGCGGATCGCTCGACCGGGTGACGCGGGTGCTTCGCCTGTTCGGCATGGTCAACTGCACGCCGGAGTTCGACCAGCCGCCGCAGGTCATCGACGGTGCGTCGGACCTCCTCTACGAACTGTTCGGCCCCGATCGCGGCTGCCACGCGCGCTCGGCGGTAGGGCACATCAGCCTGCCGCGGGGCATCGCGGTCGAGATCAACGGCGAGTTCGAGATCGCCGGGTAATCCCGCTGCCGGGCGCTGCGCACGCGGCGTGCACCAGGCGCGCCGCGCGGCGCCCGGGGGCGGTCGCCGTCGCGACTGCCCCCGTCGAGGCTCGCGCCACCCCGATCAGGCGGCGCCGGGGGCGCTCAGAGCGGGGCGCGCCGGGCACGCCACGCATCGAGGCTGAGCGAGCCCGCGCCGTGCAGCGCGACCAGCACCAGCCCGCCCGCGATCGCGGTGTTCTTCAGCATCTGGTCGAAGTACGAGGCGGCGCCGTCGCCGCCGCTCAGCGCGTAGGGCAGCATGAGCAGCGTGAGCGTGACGAAGAACCCGGCCAGCACGCCCGCCACGATGCGCGTGTACAGGCCCAGCACCAGCAGCACGCCCCCGCACAGTTCCAGCAACACCGTGAGGTAGAGGACGAACTGCGCGAGGCTGAAATGCTGCAGCATGTCGGCGGTCACGCCCCCCGAGAGCGCGCGGATCTTGAGGGCGGCATACGTGAGCAGCAGTGGCGCGAACGCAAGGCGGGCGATGAGGGGAATCCAGCGCTCGCGCGCACCGCGCCCGTGGCTCGTGTATTCCGTCGACATCCTCGACTCCCGTTGGCCGCGAAATCCGCACCGACTTCGATCCGGGCGCATGGTAGCGCAGCGCCGCGCGAGCACCACCGGCCCGAACGGCGGACGGCACCGCGCGCGCGACGAACGGACGCCCCGTCGTGCCGGCGCTCAGCGGGTGCGACCCGGGTAGGGTGGCAGTCGATCCACGCTGGAGCCCGGTGGCAGTCGTGCAAGGCTCGCGGGCGCGAACTCCGCGAACGGGCCGTCGGCCCAGGTCACCCGCCCGCCCGCCACCGTCAGCCGCGAGGCCTGGCGGGCCGGCGAGGCGACGAACGGATCGTGGTCCAGGATCGCAAAGTCGGCCGGTCGACCCGGCGCCAGCGCCCCGGCCACCCCCTCGGCGTCGAGCGCCCAGGCGTTTCCAGCGGCCACCCTCGCCAGCGCGGCCAGCCTTGCCTCGCGCAGCCGGTCCGCATCGCCGCCCTGCAGTGTCGGGGCGAGCCAGTCGACCATGCGCCAGGGGTCGAGTCCCGCGCGACGGCTGCCGCCCCCGCCCAGGCCGATCGGGACGCCGTGTTCGACCAGCCGATCGACCAGGCCCGGCGCGGCATCCCCAGGTAACCGGACCGGGCTGAGACAGACCCCGCCTCCGAGCCGACGCAGCGCGTTCATCGCGGTCGTGTCCGGCTCCCGGGCGATATCGACCACCCAGCGCAGGCGATCGATCGACTGGCGTTCACGCAGGCGGTCGACGGCCAGCAGCACCCCGTCGAGGGCCTGCGCATCGGCGGCTTCGATCCGCCAGGCCCAGCGGGCACGGGCCAACGCGAGCAGTGCCGAGTCGATGGCGCCGGCTTCGGTCGCGCGGATCCGGGCCCCGAGCAGTTGCAGCCACCGATCCCCCTGTCCGGCAAAGGGGACCGAACTCCACTGCGCGAGGTCGGCCGCCTCGCGACGGGCGTCGTTCGTCGCGAGGAAACAGGCGACCCGCACCGGCAGCCGCCCCGCGGCATTGAGACGCACCAGGCTCGCGTAATCATCCGGATAGGCCGCCTCGCCGATATCCACCAGCGTGGTCACGCCGAACCGCGCGTACTGCCGCCCCAGCCGCTCGACCGAGGCGTCGCGCTCGGCAGAGTCGCGTGCGGCTCCCAGCGCGTGCGCGTGCGCCGCCTGCGCGGCCATGCCCGACAGCGCCAGGCCCGCACCGGGATCCAGGCCAAGCCTGCGCGCGGCCGGCGGGTTGATCCGGCCCTGCCCCGGCGCGGTCACCACCAGCACCGGTCGTCCCCCGGCCGCGATATCGATCGCCCCGTCATCGAGCCCCGACAACCAGGCATCGACGCGAGGGCTCGCGCCCTCGACCACCACCCAGGCACCGGCGGGCAGGCCCGCGGCGTGCTCGCGCAGTCGGGCGAGCGCCACTGGGAGCGACCCCGCGCCATCCCAGCGCAGGGTCCGGGTGTAGGCGAGACCGGCCGAGAGCAGGTCCGCTTCGAGGTCGCACAGTCCGGGCACGAGCCACCGGCCCCCGGCATCGATCACGCGCGCGCCGGCCGGCCTCAGCCCGAGCAGGGCTGCATCGCTGCCGAGCATCGAGATGCGCCCCGCCTCGACCGCGAGCGCGGTCGCGCCGTTGCCGGCCGGGTGCGCCGCGTGCACGCGGGCGTTCACCACGACCAGCGGACGACCCGGATCCCGCCCCGGCTGGCCGCGCAACGGCAGCGGTGCGGTCGCAGCGAGGCTCGCGGCGAGCTTGAGCCAGCGCCTGCGCGAGTCGCCGGACCTCACGGCCGATGCCGTTCGCCGCGCACGCATGGCGCAACGCGCACCATCGGCGCGGGATCCTCAGGACTCGTCGCGAAAACCGCTGACCCGGTGCGAGCCATCACAGTAGGGCTTGTTGGCCGACGCGCCGCAGCGACACAGCGTGAAGCGCATCGGATCGCCGGGTGGACGCGGATGCTCGAGCTGCACCGGGCCACTCACGCAGAACGGCCCGTCGCGCAGCACCTGGAGCCCCGGTTGCGCCGCCGGGTGGCGACCCATCTTCTCCTGCGCGGCGCTCCAGGCGAGGGCACCGGAGGGGCACAGTTCGACGGCCTGTTTCAGTGCCTGCTCGTCGACCCCATTCGGGTCTATCCACGGTTCGCGCCCCCGCACGAAGGCCTCGGGTGCCCGTTCGGTGCAGAACCCGGTGCTCGCGCACAGGGGGCGCCGGTCGTGCACCGCGAAGCCGCGGCCCTCGTAGCGGCGGGTACCCGCCTGCGAGGGGGCGGGCTGGGCCGGCTCCTCGCCGGTGAATCCGTTGCGATTGTGCGTGCCATCGCAGAACGGCTTCTGCGCGGAGCCACCGCAGCGGCACAGGTGGACCGTGCCACGGATCGGGATCCGGGTGCCATCGGCCAGCATGCACTCGCTCAAGCCGGAGACCACGAGCGGTCCGGCCTCCACCGGCCGCAGCGAGATGACCTCGGCGCGGGCGGGCGGATCGCCGCCGGCTGCGCGGGCTCCGGGGGCGCGCGGCGCCCCGCTCGACGGATCAGGCCTGGCCGCCATCTTCGCGACGGTCCGCCTCGATCTGTCGTCGCACCTCGTCCATGTCGAGGGCGCGCGCCTGCTCGAGCAGCCGATCGAGCGCCGGGCCGGGTAACGCCCCGGCCTCGTTGAACACGATGACCTGGTCGCGAAAGAGCATCAGGGTCGGGATGGAACGAATGCCGAGCGCGGCGGCGAGCGACTGCGCCTCGTCGGAGTTGACCTTCGCGAACACGAAGTCGGGATGGCGCCCGGACGCCGCCTCGAACACCGGGGCGAACTGACGGCAGGGACCGCACCACGGCGCCCAGAAGTCGACGATCACCTGCGCGTTACCCGTGATCGTCGCCTCGAACTCTGCCTCGCCTACCTCGACCGTCGCCATCGCGCTCGTCCTCCTGGCAGCGTCGGGAGGCGACGCCTCCGACCCGTCCGGTCGGCGGCCCGCATGCCCCGTGCTGCGAACAGCGCCCCGGATCATGCACTGACCCCTCGGGTCCGGCAAGCGCCGGCCCCCGGCGCGCCGGGCAGCGCGTCGCGCGCGGACCGGCGCACGATTCACGGCTACAGAATCACTGCGTCCGGCCGATATTCGTCACACTCATGTTGCGTCGACTCCGCTTGCGCTGATCCAGATGTCCTCCGTCCCGCCCGCCCCTCCCGTCCCGGATTCCCGGCAGCGACCCCATGCGGGTCCGAAGGTCAGGGGCGGATCGCTGCGGGCGCGCATGGTCGGCGTCCTGCTGCTCGCGTCGCTCCCGGTCGCGGGTGTTGCGCTGCACCAGCACGTGACGGGCCGCGCCCACCTCGTGGCAGATCTTCACCAGGAGGCGCTGGCGCTGGCGCGCAAGGCTGCATCGACGCCCGGTGTCGCGACCGGAGCCGGCAACCTGCTGGCCTGGCGGCTGCAGTCCGCGCCGGCCGGCACGGTTGCCGTGCTGATCGACCCCGACGGCCGACCTCGATTCACCTATCCGCCCGAACTGCCCGGAGGAGTCCGGCTACCCGTCCCCGCGGGCCTGGTGCCGGACGAGGAAGGCTCGGGGGGCAGCGTGCACCCCGACGGCGAGGGCCGACGCCGCGCCTGGGCGGCAGTGGCCGCGCCGGAAGCGCCGGCCGGCACGCTGCTGGCCGTGGCCGTGCCGGCCGAATCCGCGCTGATCGACGGCGAGGCCCGGCTTCGCCGCGATCTGGCGCTGGTCTGGCTGGCCACGGTGCTGGCGATGATTGCCGCCTGGGCCAGCCTCGACCTGCTGCTGCTGCGCGACGTGAACCGGCTGGCCACCGTTGCACGCCGGATCGGCGACGGCCACCTCGACGCGGCCAGCGGCATCCGGGGCGGTGCCAACGAGGTGCGGGAACTCGCCTCCGCGCTCGACCAGATGGCGGACAAGCTCGGACGCCGCGAGCACGAGTGGCGCGTGGCGGAGTCGCGCCTGCGCGAGAGCGAGGCCAACCTGCGCCTTGCGCAGCGCGTGGGCAACGTGGGCAGCTGGCACTACGACCTCGTCGAAGACACGCTCGACTGGTCGGAGGAACTCTATCGGATCTTCCGCGTCGATCCCGCCACGTTCCGGCCGACCGCCGCCTCCGCACCGCATTTCGTGCATCCCGACGACCGGGACCTGGTGATCTCGGCGCGCCACGAGGCCCTGCACGCAGGGCGCGAATTCAGGGTCGACTATCGCGTGGTGCTGCCCGATGGCAGCGAGCGCATCGTGTCCTCGCGCGCGCTGGTGCAGCACGACGCCAATGGCCGGCCGGTGGCCATGATCGGCACCGTGCACGACATCACCGACCGGATCGCCGCGGAGAAGGCCATCGCCGACAGCGAGCAGCGCGAGCGCGCGAGGGCGGCCGAACTCTCGGCGGTGCTCGACGCGGTGCCGGCAGCGGTATGGATCGCCCACGACACCCAGGGTACCCGCCTCACCGGCAACCGGGCTGCCCACGCCCTGCTCGACACCACGGTGCAGCCGACCGACGAGCAGGCGCCGGGCGGCTCGGAACTGTTCCCGGTCGACACCGCGGTCTTCAAGGACCAGATCGAGATCCCGCCCTACGAATTGCCGATCCAGGTCGCCGCCGGCCTGGGCATCGAGGTGCGGGACTTCGAACAGCAACTCGTGTTCCGGGACGGACGCACGCGGACGGTGTTCGGCAACGCCACCCCGCTGCTCGACCGCGAATCCCGGGCCCGGGGCGCGGTCGCGGCCTTCATGGACATCACCGACTTCAAGAAGACCGAGGAGGCGTTGCGCGCGGAGAAGCGCCGTGCCGAGGTCACGCTCGCCTCGATCGCCGACGCGGTCATCGTGACCGACGACCGCGGGCAGGTCGAATACCTGAACCCGGTGGCCGAATCGCTGCTCGGCATTCCCGCCGCCCAGGCCGAGGGGCGACCGTTTTCCACGCTCTGTCGAATCCGGCACGAGATCCACGGCGCCGACCCTGTGGATCTCGCCACCGCGTGCATCTCGCGCAACGGCCGGGTGGAACTCAACGACCAGCACGTGCTCGAGCGGGTCGACGGCACGGAGGTGTTCGTCGATGCATCCGCCGCGCCCCTGCGCGATGCCGCCGGCACGGCCACCGGCTGCGTGCTGGTGCTGCACGACATGACCCAGCAGCGCACCATTGCGCTGCAGATCTCCTGGCAGGCCACGCACGATGCGCTGACCGGCCTGATCAACCGCGTCGAATTCGAACGCCGCCTCGCCCGGGTGCTCGACAGCGCACGCGAGGATCCGGGTCGGGTCCATGCGGTGGCGTACCTCGACCTCGACCAGTTCAAGGTCGTCAACGACAGCTGCGGCCACGCGGCGGGCGATGAACTGCTGCGCCAGCTCGCCGGTCGCCTGCACGAGCGCCTGCGCAAGCGCGACACCATCGCCCGGTTGGGTGGCGACGAGTTCGGACTGCTGCTCGAGGATTGCCCGCCCGAGCAGGCGATGCGCATCGCCGGCTCGCTGGTGAAGGCGGTCGCCGACTACCGCTTCAACTGGCAGGGCAAGTTCTTCTCGCTGGGCGTGAGCATCGGGCTGGTCGTGATCGACAGCGACGCCGGTTCGGCCGCCGCGGTGATGTCGGCGGCCGACGCCGCCTGCTACGAGGCCAAGGAGCGGGGCCGCAACCGCGTGCATGCCTGGCACCCGGACGATGCCGAACTGTCGCGGCGCCAGGGCGAGGCGCAGTGGGTGGAGCGGTTGCGCGGAGCGATCGAGAGCAACCGGCTCCAGGTCGACGCCCAGCCGATCGTGCCACTCGGACCTTCCGTCCCGGGCGTCACGCCCAGACGCCGGCTCGAGTTGCTGCTGCGCGTGATCGACGAACAGGGCGGCGTGGTGCCGCCGGGGGCCTTCATCCCCGCCGCCGAGCGTTTCCGCCTGATGCCGCAGTTCGACCGCTGGATGGTGCGGCGCGCGCTGCAGTGGCTCGCGGCCGAGCAGGCGGCCTCGGGCAGCGCCTCGCTGCCGGTCTGCAGCATCAATCTCTCCGGAACGACGATCGCCGACGACACCCTGATCCCGTACATCCGCGACCAGTTCCGAAGCGCGGGGGTACCCGCATCCTGCCTCTGCTTCGAAATCACCGAAACCGTCGCGGTCACCAACCTGCCGCAGGCCTCGCACGTGATCGCCGAACTGCGCGCGATGGGCTGCAGTTTCGCGCTCGACGATTTCGGCAGCGGCATGTCCTCCTTCGCCTACCTGAAGCACCTGCGGGTCGACTTCCTGAAGATCGACGGCAGCTTCGTGCGGGACATGGTCGACGACCCGATCGACTGCGCGATGGTCGAGGCCATCAACAGGGTCGGGCAGGTGATGGGCATTCGCACGATCGCCGAGCACGCGGAGGACGAGCGCATCGTCCAGAAGCTGCGCGAACTGGGCGTCGACTACGCCCAGGGCACCGGGATCTGCGCGCCGCAGCCGCTGCCTTCGCTGCTCAGCGCCGCGGCACAGGTCAACTGACGGGCGTCGCGCACAGCGCGAGGAACGGACTCGCCTTGCCCACTGATTCCGAGTACTCGAACTCCGGCTCGGAGTCGTGGACGATGCCGCCGCCCGCCCAGTAGTCGGCGTTCCCGTCGCGGACCATCGCCGTGCGGATCGCGATGTTGAGGTCCATCGAGCCGTCGAATCCCACGTGGCCGATCGAACCGCAGTACACCCCTCGCCGATGGGGCTCCAGCGACTCGATGATGCGCATCGCCTGCAGCTTGGGGGCACCGGTGATCGACCCCCCGGGGAAGCAGGCGCGCAGCAGGTCGAAGGCGTCGGTACCGGGTGACAGTTCGGCCGTGACGGTGCTGACCAGGTGGTGTACGGACGGGAAGCTCTCCACCTCGAACCGCCGCGGCACGCGCACCGTGCCGGGCCGCGCGCATTGCCCGAGATCGTTGCGCAGCAGGTCGACGATCATCACGTTCTCCGCCAGCTCCTTCGCGCTCGTCGCCAGTTCGCGCGCGAGCCGCGCATCGACGGCCGGGTCCGGATCGCGCGGGCGCGTCCCCTTGATGGGGCGCGTCTCGACCACCCCGTCGCGCAGGCCGAGAAAACGCTCGGGGGACACCGAAGCCACCTGGCCGAACGGCAGATCAAGGAAGGCGCCGAACGGTCCCGGGGCGCGCGCGCGCAGCGCCGCGTGCAGGGCGAGCGGGTCGCCCGAGAAGGGCGCCCGGAAGCGCTGCGCGAGGTTGACCTGGTAGACCTCGCCGTCGCGCAGGGCACGGGATACCCGGGCCAGCGCCGCGAGATAGCCCTCGCGCCCGAGGTTCGACAGCGCCTCGCCCAGGACGAAGGTCCCCGGTGCTCCCGCCTGCACCGGCCGCGCATAGTGTTCGCGCAACGATTCGAGCAGCCCGGCGTCGTGGGCCACGAGCAGCGAGCGGCGGCGGCGGTGGTCGGTGAGCGCCGCCCAGCGGTAGATGCCTACGGCCATCTCGGGCCAGTGGCTATCGTCGGCCGCCGTCTCGGGCAGCCGGCGATAGCGGCGCGCGAGGTCGTAGCCGAAGTAGCCGACCAGCCCCCCCGTGAACGGCAGCACGCCGTCGGGGTCGCCGTCGTCGCCCGACGAGCCGGTGGCCGTCGGCCCCCCGGCCGCGGGGGCCTCGGGCCTTGCCCGCTCCAGTTCACGCCGGGCCACCGACAGCGGATCGCCCTGCAGCAGGTCGTAGGCCGGACGGCCGGGCGCGGGCTCCGATCGGGCGACTTCGGTCACCGACCCACGGGTGACCAGGGTCGTCACCGGCGAGGCCACCACGATGTCCCATCGCGCGAGCGGATGCCCTGCGCCGGCGCCGGTGGCACCGCTGTCGAGCAGGAGCGCCCACGGCTCGCCCGCGACCGGCGCGTACAAGTCGAGCGGCGATGCGCAATACGGGATATCGGCAATCAGGGGAGCGTGCATCGGCGCCGGCAGAAGCACGTGCCGCGGCTTTCCAAGGCGTACCACGCCATGCCGCGTCCTGCCTCCGGACCCGCGAGTCGGGGAACCCTCATTATCGGACATGCGGGCATGATCGCCCCGGCCGTCGCGGCGTGATCGCGGCCGATGCCACCCGAGCCCGTGCCGGTACAGCCCCCCGGCATGCGGGGGGCTTTCGACGACCGTCCGCGGACCGGCGGCAGGCGGTCGGCGCCGGCGCCTGCTCAACGCCCCGGCACTGGCCCTCGCCCGGAGCGCGGGGCAGAATGGCCGCGTGGAGTACCGTGGACGATTCGCGCCGTCGCCGACCGGCGATCTTCACTTCGGCTCGCTCGTGAGCGCGCTGGCCAGCTGGCTCGACGCGCGCGCGCACCGGGGTCGCTGGCTGCTGCGCATCGAAGACCTGGACACCGCGCGCTGCGTGCCCGGTGCTGCGCCGGCGATCATCGGCGCGCTCGAACGACTGGGCCTGGTCCACGACGGGACGGCCGAGTGGCAGAGCGCGCGCACGGCCCACTACGCGCGGGCGCTCGAGCGCCTGCGGCTCGCCGGCCTCGCGTTCCCCTGCGGTTGCTCGCGCAGCGAACTGGCCGCCGCAGCCCCCGGGGTGGACGGACCGGTCTATCCCGGCACCTGCCGCGAAGGGCTGGGCGAGGGGCGCCTTGCGCGCGCCTGGCGGGTACGCGTCGACGCCGGGGATATCGTCGTCGACGATGCGATCCAGGGACCGATCAGGCAGCGCCTCGGCACCGATGTCGGCGATTTCGTCGTACGCCGTGCCGATGGGCCCTGGGCCTACCAGCTGGCCGTGGTCGTCGACGACGCCGCCCAGGGCGTCACGCACGTGGTGCGGGGCGCCGACCTGCTCGACTCCACTCCGCGGCAGTGCTACCTGCAGCGCCTGCTCGGCTTCGAGTCTCCGCGCTACGCGCATGTTCCGGTCGCGGTCGACCGGCAGGGGAACAAGCTCTCCAAGCAGGGGCTCGCGCCTGCGGTCGACCCGCAGTCCGCGGTGCGCTGGCTGCGCGCCGCGCTGGAGTTCCTCGGCCAACCCGCGCCGCCGGCGTCGGCCACGGACGTTCGCACCCTGCTCGACCGGGCCGTGGCGCGCTGGGATGTGCGGCGGATACCGGCTCGGCGCACGCAGCCGGCACCGGAGTTCGTGCTGCGGTCGGTGCAATGACCGGTGCGCGCGGGGCGCGATGCCGGCGCGAGCCGCCCGGTCACACGACCCCGGCCTCCCGCAGCACCCGCAGCTGCTCCTCGTCGATGCCCAGTCGCGCCAGCACCCGGGCCGTGTCGGCGCCGACCGGGCGCGGCGCGCTGTGGATGGCCCCGCGGTCGCCATCGACCATGAACGGGGCCAGCGGCAGCTTCATCCGTCCACTCGCCTCCCCGGCCGTGACCGGCACGTCGGCGAAGAGCCCCCTGGAGGCGAACTGGGGATGGGAAGTGATCTCGCCCAGGCTGTTCACGCGTCCGCCCGGGGCGCCCGCCCCATTCAGCAGCCGCTCCCAGTGCGCGGCGTCCTGCGTCTCGAACACAGCCTGCAGCCGGGCACGCAACGCCTCGCGATGCTCGATGCGCGCGGCCACGGTGTTGTAGCGCGGGTCGTCGTTGAAGTGCGCGAGCCCCATCGCCTCGAACAGATGGCGGTACTGGTGGTCCTCGTTGATCGCGATCGCGAACAGCCCGTCGCGAACCCGGTACGTGGTCGAGACCGGCGCACGACTGGCCGCATCGTTGCCCGGGGGCGCGGGCTGGCGCCCGGTGTTCATGAACTGGGTGAGCGCGGAGGCCATCAGCGCGAAGTTCGAATCGAGCATCGACAGGTCGATGTGATGGCCGCGGCCGGTGCGATCCCGGTCGACGACCGCGCAGGCGACGGCCAGCGCGGCGTTGAGTCCGGTCACGTAATCGATGATCGGCGGCCCGGCCTTCAGCGGTCCGCTCTGCTCGGTGCCGGTGAGCGCCATCAGCCCGGAGACGGCCTGGATCACGCTGTCGTAGGCAGGGTCCGCCGCGCGAGGCCCGGTGCGCCCGTACGCGGTGATCGAGCAGTAGATCACCTTCGGGTTGATCGCGCTGATCTGCTCGTAGCCAATGCCGCGACGCTCCGCCGAACCGGTGCGCAGGTTCTGCACGACCACGTCGGCCCCGCGGGCGAGTTCCCGGAAGATCTCCTGCCCGCGCGGCTGGTCGAGGTCGAGCGTGACGCACTGCTTGTTGGCCGACTGCGTCGCCCAGGCCACCGACACGCCCGCCTCGGTGAGCGCGGGGTCGCCCCCCGGGCGACGCCGGATGGTCTCGCCGCGGCCCGGCGGCTCGACCTTGATGACCTCGGCCCCGAGCAGCCCGAGCAGGTAGCTGCAGTAGGGCCCCGCCAGCACGCGCGTGAGGTCGATCACGCGCAAGCCTGCGAACGGGCGAAAGGCGGCGGGGGTGGCGGAGGCTGCGGCGGCAGCCGTCATGGTGTCGGACATGGAGTACCTCCTCCTGGGGCCGACGCGATACGCGCAGGCGCGGACGGGATGGTAACCGTCCCCGCGCGACTGTCCGATCGGCCGCGTCCGCCTTACAATCGCGGCGACTCGAGCCCGGGAACCGACCCGTGCCGCCTCCGGAGGAGATCGCGATGCATCAGTACACCCGACAGTTCCCGCACGGTGCCATGCTCGTGCTGGGTGCGGCCATTGCCGCCTTGCCGCTCGCCTCCGTCCCCGACGCCCTTGCCCAGGGTGCGTGGCCGAACCGCCCGATCCGGCTCGTCCTGCCCAATGCCCCGGGCAGTTCGAACGACGTGCTCTCGCGTATCGTCGCCGCCCGGATGAGCGAGGCCCTCGGGCAGCAGATGGTGCTCGACAACCGCGCCGGTGCCGGCGGCACGCTGGGCGTGGAGATCGCGGCCCGTGCCACACCCGACGGCTATACGCTGGTGGCCGCCTCCAGCGCCACGCACTCCATCGCGCCCTTCGTCTACAAGCGCCTGCCCTACGATCCGGTGAAGGACTTCACGCCGGTGTCGCTGTTCGTCCTCACCCAGAACCTGCTCGCGGTCAATCCGTCGGTGCCGGCCAAATCGGTGGCCGAACTGATCGCGCTCGCGCGCTCGCGTCCGGGCCAGCTCAACATGGCCTCGGCCGGCAACGCCTCGACCAGCCACATTGCGGGCGCGCTGTTCGCAAGCCTCGCCGGCGTGAACGTGGTCCACGTGCCCTACAAGGGCGCCGGGCCGTCGATCGCCTCGGTGGTGGCCGGGGAATCGCAGTTCGTGTTCACCCCGATCGCCGGTCCGATCGGCCAGGTGCGGTCCGGCAAGTTGCGGGCGCTGGCCGTCGGTGGCCGCGAGCGCACGCCGATCCTGCCCGACGTGCCCACTGCGGCCGAAAGCGGCCTGCCGGGCTACGACTTCACCGGCTGGAACGGCTTCATGGGTCCGGCCGGCATGCCCCGGCCGGTGGTCGATCGCCTGTTCGTGGCCATGAACAAGGTGCTCTCCTCCCCCGAACTGCGCGAGCAGTTCGCCCTGCAGGGCGCGGAGCCGTCGATATCGAAGACGCCGGAGGCCTTCGCCGCGCATGTGCGCGACGAGGTCGCGCGCTACGGCAAGCTGGTCAGGGCCGCGGGCATCCAGGCCGAGTGACCCGGAGCGCGTGCGGCCTGCGCCGCACTGCGGCCCGGGCCCGGGCCGGGCGGTCGCGGCCCACGCGCCGCCCTCGTCGCGCGGGCCCGGCGGAGTCGGGAAGCCTCGCGACGCCGCCGTGGCACCCGCCCGGGATCAGTCCTCGTGCGGCACCAGGCGCAGGATGAACCCGCCCGATTTCTCGTCGCGGGTGAGATCGAGCA
>CAIKXV010000200.1 GCA_903831455.1 uncultured Pseudomonadota bacterium
GCTCGAGCTGGCGCAGCAGCACCGTGCGCGCGCGCTGGACCTCCGCCTCGGTGATCGGCTCGCGCGCGAGTCCCTCCAGCGTCTCGAGCAGCGTGTCGCGGACGGCCTCGATCGGCCGCCCGGCGGCTGCACGCGCACCGAAGAACACGAGGCCGGGTTCGCGCAACTGCTGGTCGAAGCCGAACACGGAGACCGCCCGTCCGCCGTCGACCAGCGCCCGATGCAGGCGGCCGGACGGCGGTGCGCGAAGCACTTCGGTCAGCAGGTCGATCGCGGCCGAGTCCGGATGGGAACCCGCCGGGACGTGGTAGGCGGCCACCACGGTCGGCGACTCGCCGATGCGGCGGAGGGTGACCTGCCGCTCGCCATCCTGGACCGGCTCGACCGTGTAGGTGCGTTCCAGTGGCTCGGCCGGGCGAGCGATCGCACCGAAGTGGCGGGCAGCGAGTTCGAGTGCGAGCGCCTCGTCGAAGCGCCCGGCGAGCAGGAATACCGCGTTGTCCGGCCGGTACCAGCGGCGGTAGAACGCCTGCAGGCGTTCGATCGGGACGTTCTCGATGTCCGAGCGCGCTCCGATCGTCTCGTTGCCGTAGTTGTGCCAGAGGTAGGCGGCCGAGGCCACGCGCTGGATCAGGACCCGGGTCGGGTTATCCTCGCCGCGTTCGAACTCGTTGCGCACGACCGACATCTCGGGGTCGAGTTCCTCGCGGGTGATCGCCGCGTTCACCATGCGGTCGGCCTCCATCGCGATCACCCAGCGCAGGTTGTCGTCGGTCGGGGCGAAGGTGGCGAAGTAGTTGGTGCGATCGTGCCAGGTGGTGCCGTTGGCCGAGGCCCCGCGCTCGGCCAGCGCGCGGGTGATGCTCGGGTGCGCGGCCGAGCGGCGGAACAGCAGGTGCTCGAGCAGGTGGGCCATGCCGCGCTCGCCGTAGTTCTCGTGGCGCGAGCCCACCAGGTAGGTGATGTTCGCGAGGAACGTGGCGCTGGACGGGTCGGGGAAGAGCAGCACCCGCATGCCGTTGGCCAGCCGGTACTCGGTGATTCCCTCCACCGAGGGGCCGCGGACCACGCCGGCCGGCAGTGCGGGGCGCGGCCCCGGGGTCGAGGCAGGGGGTGCCGCTGCGGGCGAGGCTGCGGCGGCGACCTCGCCGGCGCCGGCGCCGACACAGCCGAGCAGGGCCATCGCGGCGAGCAGCGTCCGGGCGAGGGTGACGGTCCGGCGCGGGCCGGGCGCGGCGGGACGGGGGGCGGCGGATCGGGGGAGCAAGGCGCGGGCGTCGTGGAGGCAGGCGCGCCGATGGTAGGCCAGGGGCGCGGATGCGGCATGGTAGATTCAGGCGTCCGCCCGCAGGTCCGGCAGCGGTCGACTCGCCGGATCGCGTCGGCTGGCACGACGCCGGACGGCGGATCGCGCCCCCGCGCGTCGAGCCGGCCCGACCGGCGCCCGCGGCAGACCACAGGAGGAGCCGATGGCCACCGTTGCGCACCAGATTTCCGCGGCGCAGGCCGCACGCGAGATCGCCGCCGGACGGCTCACCAGCGAGACGCTGGTACGGGCCTGCCTGTCGCGGATCACCGAACGTGACGCGCATGTCCAGGCCTGGGCCTTCCTTGACCACGACCTCGCGATCGCCCAGGCGCGCGCCTGCGACCGCAGCCCGCGGCGCGGACCGCTCCACGGCGTGCCGATCGGCGTGAAGGACGTGATCGACACCGCCGACATGCCGACGGCCTACAACTCGCCGATCTATGCGAACCACCAGCCCCGCGCGGATGCCGCCTGCGTGGCGGCGGTGCGTCGGGCCGGCGCGGTGATCATGGGCAAGACCGAGACCACCGAATTCGCCAACAACCACCCGGCCCGCACGCGCAATCCCCACAACCTCGGGCACACGCCCGGCGGCTCGTCGAGCGGCTCGGCCGCTGCGGTGGCCGACTACATGGTGCCGCTCGCCTTCGGCACGCAGACCGGCGGCTCGACGATCCGACCCTCGGCGTTCTGCGGCGTGGTCGGGTACAAGCCGACGTTCAACACCATCAACCGGGCGGGCCTGAAGATCGTCGCCGAATCGCTCGACACCATCGGCCTGCACGCGCGCACCGTCGAGGACGTCGCGTTGCTCGCGGCCGCGGCTTCGGGGCGGCCGATGCCGGAGTTCGGCCGCCGCGGGGGCGCGCCTCGCGTCGGTCTCTACCGCACGCCCCACTGGGACAAGACCGACGAGGCCACGCGCAACCTGATCGCCGAGGTCGCCGATCGCCTGCGGCGGGCGGGCTGGAGCGTGGTCGACGCCGACCTGCCGCCGCAGGCCGTGGCCGTCTACGACGCCAATTCCACGATCATGCAGTACGAGGAGGCGGCCTCCTTCGGCTGGGAGTACGACAACCATGCCGGCCTGCTGAGCGAGGACCTGCGCGCGCGCATCGAGCGCGGTCGGGCTACCTCGCGAGCCCAGTACGAGCGCGCGATCGACGTGGTGCTCGAAGTGGGCGCGATGTTCGTCGATGCCTTCCGCTCGGTGGACGTGCTGCTCACGCCGAGCGCGCCGGGCGAGGCGCCCTTCGGGCTCACCAGCACCGGCAACTCGCTGTTCAACCGCAACTGGACCACCCTGGGACTGCCCTGCGTGACGCTGCCCGCCGGACTGGGGCCTCGCGGGCTGCCACTGGGCGTGCAGTGGGTCGGTCCCTACCGCGGCGACCGCGAACTGCTGCTCGCCGTCGACGCCGCCGCGAAGGTACTGGCGCGCTGAGCGCGCGCGCGCCGGTCAGGTCGACGTCCGGCGCCGACGCTGCAGCGCGAACAGCACCGCGCCGCAGGCGAGGCTCGCGAGCAGCGCGAGCAGATAGGCGATCGCCATCGGTGCGTGCCCCAGGCTCCACTGCAGCACCAGGAAGAACAGCACGAAGCTGAACAGGCCCTGGACGCAGCCGCGCATCACCGCGATCGCGGCCTCGGGGCCCTCGACGCGCAGCACGAAGGGGCCGGCCACCGCGATCATGATCGGGAAGGTGGTGGCTAGGCCACTCAGCAGCGGGCCGGCGGTCTCCGCGGCGAGCGTGACGGCCACCATGAAGGCGGTGGCGACCACGATCCGCCCGGGAAGATCCCAGCGCGGCGGGTGCGGTGGCCGGGCGAGCGCGCGCGGGCGCGGGCAGGCGAGGATGCCCGCGCCGATGCCCAGGCAGGAGACCACCGCGGCAATCGACTCGATGCCCGGTAGCCGGGTGAGCAGGAAGGCGACCGCCGCGTGCGTGCCGTAGCCGGCCAGCAGCGCGGCGTGCCAGTGCGCCCCGCGCCGCGCAGCAAGCGCGAAACCGGTGCAGAAGGCCGCCAGGGCCACCAGCCCGAGCAGCGAGCCGGTGGCCGCGGCGCGCGCGAACGCTTCGCCCTGCTCGATGGCGAGAAAAAGCGAGACCGGTCCGGATACGACCGGCAGGCCCAGTACCAGCCCGCCGACCGCCGGGCCGAAGCGTCGCGCCGACAGGGTGGCCGCGGTCATCACCGCGGGCATCGTCGCGAGCTTGAACAGGAACACGGTGACCGACATCGCGCGAGGGTGCCCGTGCCCGGCCCCGCGCGCAACCGGGCGGCCGCGGTCGCGGTTGCTATAGTCGCGCATGCCCGATGCCGCCCGACCCCGATCGGCCCACCTGCCCGGCGCGACGCTCTCGGCGTGGCTGCTGGTGGCGGTGATCGGCTGCAGCCTCGCGGCGCAGGCACTGCCCGCGGTGCCGGA
>CAIKXV010000201.1 GCA_903831455.1 uncultured Pseudomonadota bacterium
GCGCTGGCCGAGGCGGTGCCATCGGAGACCTGCGTGGTCAGCGTGCGCGCGGCGGTGTTGTGCAGGGCGGTGGTGTAGGTGATGTTGCCGGCGGTGGTGAAGAAGGCGTTGAGGGCCGCGGGAGTGCCGTCGAAGGTGCGGGCGGTGGCGGTGCCGGCGACGGTGACGCCGCCACCGGAGGACGCGGCCAGGACGCCGTCGGCGATGGAGAGGGTGACGGTGAGGGTCGCGCTGTCGGCGTCGGCGAACGGCGTGCCGGTGTAGGTGAGGTTGCCGGCCACGTCCTCGGTGACGGTGAAGCCCGCCGGCGCGCTGACCGTGGGCGCTGCAGCTTCCGTTCGGGCAGTCAATCGGTACGCGGCGATCGCGCCCGAGAAGGTGTTCCCATCCGAGAGGTAGAAAGGCCGGCCTACTGCGGCCGAGGGTGTCGAGACCCCGAGGAAGATGCCGCCGACAGCGGACGAACTGTCGACCCGAAGCACATACGGGGTGTCGGACAGCAGCGCAGGGTCGCCCACGTCGAACTCGTACCACCCGGCACCCTGCGCGATCGAGGAAGCCGTCAACGTCGCGGAGGCGTTCGCGGGTGGCGGGCTGGCGTTGGCAAGCGGGGGCGAGTTCCACAGCGGGCGAAGCGACACGGTGATCATGTCCTCGGACGGTGCCGCGCCGTCGATGGAACCCAGCACGATGCCGACCTTGATCCTCGAGCCGGCCGCAATGACGGTCGGTGAATCGATCTGCACGCGTTGTCCCCAGGACTGCCCGCTCTTCAGTTCAAACTGCGTCAGGTCCAGCGAGGACAGTTGGGGGTCGTGCCCGGGCAGCACGGTCTCGTCCGGCGAACTGGCGAGAACGAGGGCTCGTTGCGAGATTGCCGGCGTCCCGTCGGAGACCTCGATCTCGACCACGCGGGTGGTCAGCGGGGCATTGGGTTCGGCGTTGTCGAAGGTCAGCGAGCGCAGGATCTGCCGGTAGCTTTCGATCGGAGCCTCGCCCATCACCTCCAGGGTGCCGGTGGTCGCGTCGAACAGCCAACCGAGGCCGGTACCGGACGAATCGACCGATAGCACGTCGGACTCGCCCCCGGGCCGCTCGAGGAAACGCGCGGTCAGGCGAACGAGCATCGCACTGTCCACGTCGTCGAGGATCGCGTCGGAGTCGATGATCGAGGCCGGCCCGCCGCCGCGCACCCACTCGGGCTGGATGTTGCCCGCGGTGGCCTGCGAACTGTCGTCCGGGTCCAGGTCCATCGTCGGCGCGTCGTTGACGGGGGTCACCGTCACCGCAGCGCTGGCCACGTCGCTGTTGCCCGAAGCGTCGGTGACGACGACCTTGAGCAGGCGGGTGGTCGCGACCGGGCTCTCGTGCTGTGTCGAGAACTGCAGGTGGCGCAGCACGGCGTGGTGGGCTTCATTCGTCGCATCCGGTCCCTGCAGCACGATCTGCAACGGCGAGTCGACCGTGCCCGCACCGGTCACGTTGCCGATCAACAGGCCGTCGAGGACCGAATCGCGATACCACAGTACGTTGTTGCCGACGACGTCGATGCCGCCCAGCGTTCCCGGGGGGTCGCGACGCAGGCTGAGCAGGTCGCCGCTCACGCCGCCGGTGGCCAGACCGAAGGTGATGTGGAATGTCTCCGAGGCCAGCGAGTCGAGATCGGTGACGCTCGCAAGCCGGAACTCAATGGGCGCGGCGCCCTCCACGTGGACAGGGTCGTAGGCGCCCAGATCGAGCGAGGGGCCGTCGCCCAGTGGAGTGACCTGCAGCCGGCGAACGAAGATGTCGCCGACATCGTTGGCGAGGCTGCGCCAGCTGATCACTGCGCGCCCGTCGCGGAAGGCGACCGAGGGTTCTCGCTGGTCGCCCACCGTTCCCTGGTTGACGATGACCTCGCCGCTCAGCGGTCGCCCGTCTGGCGCGAACTGGCGCGCGATGATGGCGTGGCCGCTGCCATCCTGCAGGTAGCTCATCCAGCTCAGGACGAACTCGCCCGAAGCGCCCATGGCCAGCGATGCATCTCCCTGGCTGGAAGCCGTCGTCGTGTTGGCAAGGAAGCTGCTGCCCACCGGGACGCCCTGACTGTCGTAGAGCTGGACCTTGAGCTCGGAGCCGAAGGCCGCGCCATTGGTGTCGGTCCAGGCAATCGCGAACCGACCGAAGGCGTCCATGCCTACGCTCGGGAACCCCAGGGCGCTGGGCACCGCCGCGACCTGGAACGTGGATCCAGCAGCCTGGCCAGTGCGATCGTAGCGAGCGGCGTAGATACCTGCTCCCGTCTCGCTCCAGGCCACGACGAAATCGCCGTCGTCATCCATCGCGAGGGCGGGTTCGTACAGTTCGTTCCCGGTCGCGCGGTCGACGCGGATCAGGCCGGTGAGCGGGCTGCCGTCGGCGTTGAACACGCGCACGTCGAGCCGGGTTTGGTCGACCGAGATGGCGGCCAGCGCATAGCGACCGCTCTCCGGGGCCATCGCGATCGTGAGGCCGTGCTGGTCCGCGAATCCGGCGACCGCGTTGGCTGGCGAGCCGACCGCGGCGCCGGCGGCGTCGAACCGCTGGACCCAAATGTTCGAGCCAGTCCACGCGACCACGCTGTTTCCGGCGTTGTCCATCGCCAGCACGGGATACTTTCCCGGCTGGCCGAGCAGCGTGGGGCTGCCCGCGGCTGTTCCGTCGGCCTCGTACCGCTGGATCCGCGATTCCTCGATATCCTGCTCGAACCACGCGGCGACGAAGCGACCGCTGGCATCGAGCGCCACCGCCGGGCCTGCCCAGTTCGTCAACTGAACGTCAGCCGCGCTCGCGTGGACCTGCTGATCCGTGCCCTGGGCGATGAGGTCGAGCACGCCCTGCCATTGGGGGACGTCGAGCGTGGTGGTGTCGATCACGCCGGACTGGATCTCGAGCGTCCAGTCGCCGCCGGAGCGTGCGTGGCCCGTCGGATCGTCGCTGGCCTTCACGTCGGCACGGGTGAGTCGCGCCAGCTCCGCGACCGCGGCGAGGCCGACCTCGCCCTGCGCGAAGTCGCAGCCGTAGATCAGCAGGTCGCCGTCCTGCGCGAGCGATGCCCCGAGGCGCTCGAGCAGTTGGCGGGTCTGCTCCGAGGGGAACGTGAGGTCCAGCCGGTCCGCGCCCAGTTGCATCGAGCCTGGCGAGGCATGCGCGATCAGGTGCACCGCCTGGATCCCGGATCGGTCGGCGAGCGCCTCGACCACCTGAAGCAGTCCGGACCGGTCGGCCCCGATCGTGACGACTTCGATGCCCCGTGCACGGGCGGTGTCGAACAGGGCTTCAGGCGCCTCGACTCCTGCGTCGACAAACAGGATCTGCGCGGCGGCGACTGTCGGTGTATCGGTAGGACCCGAGTCCCGGTCGGGTGTCAGGGCGCGAGGCGAGTCCATGCGTCCGACATCGATCCGCTCGCCGGGGGCGGGGGTCGACGCGGATGGCGAGGCTGTCGAGCCGGCATCCAGAGCCTCCTCGAACAGGCGCACCTGCGCCACCTCTGCGTCCAGCGTTGCCCCCCATGGCGCAGGCATGTCGGTCGAATAGAGGACGCGGGATTCCAGCCACTCGAGCGAAGGGCGGATACGGGTGGGGGCGGGCCGACGTTTCACGGCTCGGGTCCTATATCCAGTTCGAGCGACCGCATCCGGTCGCGCACGATCATCGCGCGGCGTACCGCACGCGCCCGATGTTCCTCGCGCAACTGGGGGAGTTCGAGCAGGCGATCCGCCGACCAGCCGCGCAGCATGAACGGAAGGCGCGACAGTGCGCGCGCGAGGCCGACGCCCCAGGTTCGCAGGAACAGCGGCTGGAACCGATGCACCACGCGCTCGCAGGAGCCGGGATCTCCCTGCCGCGCGGCGCGGCCGTAGAGTTGCCGGTCGATGCGACGCGAACGATTGTGCTGGCAGGCGATCACGTGCAGTCCGCCGCTCGATTCGGCGTGCGGGTGCAACCGGATGTCGGTACCCCGCCCCGCCATGTTGGTGGTGAGGGTCACCTGCCCGGGTTGTCCGGCAGCCGCGATGCACGCAGCCTCGTCGGCATCCTGCCGTGCATGCAGGACCTGGTGGTCGATGCCGGCGCCGCGCAAGTGGACCGAAAGCCGTTCGGCATCGATCACGCTGTCCATCGCGACCAGCACCGGACGACCCCTCACCCGCATCTCGCGTATGCGCGCGATCACGACCGCGGTCTGCTCCTCGGCGTCGGCGACCAGGCGGGTGGGCATCCGACGCAGGCACGACGGGCGGCGCAGCGGGATCCGGACCACCGGGAGTCCGTACACCGATTCGAGCTCGCGCCGCTCCTCGCGGAGCGTACCGCTGGTGCCGGACAGGTGCAGGTACCGGGGGAAGAAGCGCTGGTAGGTGATCTGCGTCGCTGTTCGCGTCAGCGGCGGCAGGGGGCAGCCTTCCTTGAGGCAGACGAACGCGTGCAGTTCATTCGCCCAGATCCGACCGGGGGCTGCGCGCCCGGTGGCCTCGTCGATGATCTGCACGGTGCCGCCTCGCACCACGTAGTGGCGATCGCGCTCGTGCAGGTAGATGGCGGCCAGGGCGGTCCGCACGTATTCCTCGCGATGGCGGGCGGTGCGAAACGGCGTGGAAGCCGCGGGTCGGGCGTTCAGTTGCCGGGTCCCTTCGGCCGTGAGACGAGCGCTCCGCGCGTGCGTATCGAGGATGAAGTGCTCTTCGGGTTCGAGCGCGGTGGCGGCGTCGAGCGCGGCAGCCAGACGGACCTCGCGATCCGCGGCGGCAACGGGCGTCGACAGGATCAGCGGCATCAGCGCTTCGTCGAGCAGTACGCTGTCCGCCTCGTCCACGATGGCCATCCAGAGGCCGCGCAGCAGGGTGACTCTGTCGGCGATGGGCCGGGCTAGACGATCGACGCTCGCGATCAGCGGGGAGAGCGCGCGCGGACGCACGAGCCGATCGCGCAGGTAGTCGAACGCCAGCTCGCGCCCCGGGCAGTACGTGATGTCGCAGTCGTAGGCCTTCCGACGGAGCGCGGGCGCGCTCGCGCCGGTGACGACGCCGCAAGTCAGGCCGAGATGGTGGTAGAGCGGGGACAGGGTGCTCGCGTCGCGCTCCGCCAGATAGTCGTTGGCGGTGACCACGTGGACGGGGCGACCGGACAGGGCTCCGCACGCGGCCGCCAGAGCGACCGCCAGTGTCTTGCCCTCGCCGGTCGCCATCTCGACCAGGCGGCCGTCGAGCAGTGCGCGGGCGGCTTCCCGTTGCCCGGGGTAGGGGGTGATCCCCAGGCTTGCGCGGCACGCGTCGGCCACGCGATCCAGCACCGCGTCCTGCGCGGCGCGATCGGCAAGATTGCCCGAGAGTCGCGCGCGAAGTTCGTGCAGCGGAAATGACCGGGCGCTCGCGTCGGCGTCCGTGCGCGCGGAACGTAAGCCCCGCAGCCAGGCCAGCGAACGGCGCGCTCGGTCAAGCGGACCGTAACGCGCGACCGGATCGCGTTCAGGATAGCTGCCCAGCAGCAGCGTCGAGGCGGGCAGGGCGTTCATGGCGCACCTCCGCCAGCCGACGGGCCGGATGACGCGCGTGGAGTGTACGAGCGCGGCATCGTTCAGGTTCCCGACTCGAAGCGCCGCAGGAAGACCTGCCTGAGGGCGCGCAGGCCCTGGGCGGCCAGGGTCGACCAGCCGTGATCGAACCGGACCCAGGCCCGCCCCTCGACCCGAACAGTCGTCGGGGCGGCGACCCGGACCTCGATGTGGACATACGGGTCGGCTGTGCGCAGGCCGCGTTCGTCGAGCGGGTCGGTCTCCAGCGAGCCCGCACCACGGGCGCCGAGTGCCGCGGCGGGCAGTTCGCGCACCGCGGCCGGCATGTCGCGCACCATCTCCGCGGGATGTCGACGTATCGGATCGTCGGCGAACCTCGCCTCCGCCCCGTACAGGCGGTTGCGAAGCAGTGCTGCCGCCGTCTCGGGCACGGCGGCTCGAAGCTTCAACGGGGACCGATCGAGGATGTAGCCGATGGCCTCGCCCCGGTGCGCCCATCGCCCAGCGAGGTCGTGGGCCTGGGGCAGCGCGAGGGACCCTGCAACCGTGGCGCGGATCTCCAGCCGCTCGAGGCGAGTCGCGAGGTCGTCGCGCTCGGTCAGGGCGCGGCGCAGCGCCTCCTCGCCGTCGCTGGCCCTCAGCGGGTCACGGCCGAGCTGGCCGTAGCGCTCGGCCTCGAGTTCGGCGATCCTGGCGAGCACCCGTTCGTGGCGGGCGCGCAGCGCCGGATCATCGAGCGTGAGGATCAGGTCGCCGGGCACGACCGCGCTGCCATCGGCCTGGTGAACCTGCATCACCAGGCCATCGACTTCGGGACGAAGCGTACGTCCCTCGCCGGGCTGGACCACGGCGTGTGCGGTGGTGTACTCGGGCAGCGGCACGGCGATCAGGAGCGCGGACAGCGCGACCAACCCGGTCGTGGTGCGCCACCGGACTCGCGCATGCCACGGCGTCCCCTGGCTGTTCCTGAGCAGGTCACGGACCAGTGTCCATGCGGGCACGAGCACGAGCCCGACCAGGCTGCCGACGGCCACGGCCGCCCCGAGCACCGAGGAGAACGATCCGATCCAGACCGCGATTCCGGCCGCCAGCAGCAGTCGACACAGGAACGCGAGCGGGGCATGGAGTTCCAGCCACGCACGCTCGCCGGAGTTCGCGGCCGGTAGGTCGGACTCGGACTCCAGGCCTGCAAGCCGATGCCAGCGCTGTCGCCAGAGCCTCTGGCTGCGGCTGCCCAGCTGGGGCAGGTCCAGTGCCTCCGAGAGGATGTGGTAGCCGTCGAAGCGCAGGAGCGGGTTGGCATTGAACAGGACCGTACCGATGCCCGCGACGAAGAACACCGCGAGCGCGAGGTCGCGCACAACGCCGGGCGAGGCTTCGTTCCAGACGAGCAGCGCCAGCGCTGCAAGGGCGAGATCCGAGGCGATTCCCGCGGAGGCGACGACCAGGCGTTCGCCGCGCCGGGCGAGTGCCGTCGAGTCCGACGCGTCCACGTAGGGAGACGGAACGAGCACGAGCAGCGACACGCCGGCCTCGGGCACGTCCGCGCCGAAGCGGCGCGCCGCCAGTCCGTGGGCCAGTTCGTGGAGGGCCTTGGCCGGGATGAACACCAGCCACGCGAGGAAGAGCATCCAGGGCGTCCCCATGCGCTGGGCAACCTGCGCCTGCAGTTCCGCTGTTGCGGGCAGGGCAAGCGCGACGGCGCCCGCGACCAGAAGGATCCACCCCAGCCATCCGACGCGGCTGAACAAGACACGCCCCAACGGGGCCATTCGATCCAGGAGCGGCGTGGGCGATCCCAGGGGTACGCGCAAGGCCAGCGGATTGATTCTCTCGCGCATTCGCCGCGCGGCCTGGCGACCCCGCCGCCAGGCCCGCGAGGCGAAATCCGGAAGGACGTCCATCGTCACCATGCCCTGCGCCACCAGCTGCCCGAGCAGGTGGACGATCTCATCCTGGGTCGGCAGATCCTCGCCCGCGACCTCCGCGAGCCGATCCCAGGTCTGCTCGACCGTGCGCGCGCCATCCAACCGGCCGACGAACTGCCAGGCCTGCGGGTTGAGACGGCAGCGCTGACCGGAAATCGGATCCGACAGCACATGCCAGATTTCGCCGCGCGTGACCTGGCGGCTGATCTGGATGCTGGAGCGCAGCCGTGGCCTGCGTTCGGCCACGCGATGCCACACGGGGCTGAAGAGGCTGCTGGTCATGGGAACCACGTGCCGGCTGACCACAGTCGGAGGCGTATCCAGTCGATGAGCCAGCGCCCCCAGGCGATCGCAAGCGCGCTGCGCCCGGCGTCGAATCGCACCTGACCCTGGAGGCCCGGCCGCATGCTGGCCTGTGCGCCGTCGGCGGGGGCCGCCTCGACCTCGTAGAAGGTGCGGCCGTCGCGACTGGTGGCGACGGGCGAGCGCCTTTGCACGGTGACGGCGAAGCGCTGCGAGGGCAACGCCGTGAGCACCAGGGTGCCCTGTGCGTCGCCCGGGAGGCGCCCGATGTCGCGCTCGTCGATCTCGGCGATGACCCGATGGCGTCCCTCCGGAGCTACGGTCAGCAGGACCTCGCCGCGCCTGACCGGCGCCCCGAGCGACTGCGAGAGGTCGCCGCGGATGAGGACGCCGTCGAACGGCGCCACGAGCCGGCTGCGCGCGATCTGCGCCTCGACCCGGTCGAGGTCGGCTCGTGCCTCGGCGGCTCGGGCGAAGGCGGTCGCGTACTGGGCCCGATCGCCGCGCACCAGCGCGTTGCGGTAGGCGTTCTCGTGCTGGCTCAGCAGCGCGGTCCAGCGATCGCGCTCGAGTTCGAGATCCTCGCGCGCCATCTCCGCGAGCACCTGGCCTGCGCGGATGGTGTCGCCTGGCCGGGCGTGGACGGCACCGAGGAAGCCATCGACCGGCGAGACCAGGGTGCGCTGCAGTTCGCCTTCGATCCGGGCCGGTGCGCCCACGCGGTCGGAAACCGGCAACACGGCGATGGCGAGGACCACCGCCGCGACCAGCCATCGGGTACGCTGCCGCGCACGTCGGTCCTCTGGCGCGCGCTTCCATTGCAACCACGCCCGCTCGATCGTTCCCGCCTCCGCGATCTGGCGCAAGGCCAGCACGGGCGCGAGGGACGCGAGGATGTCGGGCGCCAATCCCAGGCCATGTGGGTCGGGGTGCGACAGGGCGTGCTCGAAGGTCACGGCACCCAGCGCCCGCTCGCCGTCGATGAGCGGCACGGTCGTGAGGCGGGTCTGCGAGAGGCGCGCGTACTGGGCATGCAACATGCGTATGCGGGGCGACTCGGCCTCCTCGCCAGGCCAGCGGATCACGGCCGCCTGGTCGATGGACTCGTCCATCGCCTGTTCGAGGGCATTGACTCGCGAGGCGCCCGCCTGGAGTTCGGGCTCGGCCGAGCCGGCGATCAGGCGAACCGTGCGCCCCCTGCGTAGCCCGATGGACACTCGCTCTGCCCCATACGTCCGCGCGAGTTCGGAGGCGATCGCGGCTGCGCCGAGCGCAAGGTCGGGCTGGCCGTGGAACAGGGCTTGCAGGTGCAGCGCGAGTTCGAGCGGGTTGATCGAGCGCGCGGCCTCTTCCGGTACCGGCGCGGCTACCGAGGATCCGGGGGAACGGCCGTCCGCGCGTTCGGACCTGTCATCGATCGATCGAGCGGCATCGGGACGGGTTTGATCGGTCATGGAGGGCTATTTGACAGGCCAGGCTCGCGACCCGGGAGACGTTCGGATGAAACGCTGGTGTGCGGATGGTCGGCAGAATGTCACGGGGGCGACACACTGGCCGGTCGGGCCGGGCGTCCCCGGCGAGCGTGGCTGGCCACCGCCTTTTATCGGCAAAACTGTGTAATTCTTCCGCTTGCTAGATGCCAAAACAAGGAAATATGCGGCACCCGCGATCCGCGAGCAGGCGTCTGGTCGCCGATTCGGCGGGCAGACGCGACGTAACCCCGCCGTCCCCGGGTTTGTCGTCCGCGGTGCCGGGCCCGTCCGGACACCCGGGCCAGACCGCTGCGGCGGGCGGAGTACCCATGAAGGCACGTTTCGTACACAGTATGGCAGCCGCGCTGCTGACGGTCGCCACCGCGCCGGTCACGGCGCAGTCGGATTTCGAGTGCATCATCCAGCCGCGCCAGGTGCTGGAGATCCGCAGCCCGATCGAAGGGTTGATCCAGCGCGTGCACGTCGATCGGGGCCAGTCGGTCAGGCGCGGGCAGGTGCTCGCGACCATCGACGATTCGGTCGAGCGCGTGGCCGCCGAAGGGGCGCGGCATCGCGCAGCCATGACCGGTGCGCTCCAGGCCGCCGAGTCGAGGGTGCTGGCCAGCACCCGCAAGCTCGCGCGCGTCGAGGAGCTGGTGGCGAGCAAGTTCCTGTCCGCGCAGGCGCTGGACGACGCCCAGAACGAGCGTCGGCTGGCCGAGGCCGAACTGCAGGAGGCGCGCGACGGGCGGCGGCTGGCCGAGATCGAGTTCAACCGGCAGAACGCGATCATTCGCCTTAAGACGGTGCGCAGTCCGGTCAACGGCGTCGTGGTGGAGCGGCTGCTCAACACGGGTGAACTGGCCGAGGCCGGCGTCGGGCGCAGGCCGATCCTGAGGGTGGCCGAAATCGACGTGCTGCATGTCGAGGTGCTTCTGCCAGCCGATGCGTGGAGCCAGGTGAAGCCGGGTGCGGCCGCGCAGGTCCAGCCCGCCACGGGCGGGCCATCGCGTGCCGCGACCGTGGCGGTCGTCGACCGATTGCTCGATGCAGGCAGCGGGACGTTCGGGCTGCGCCTGGAGTTGCCCAATCCCGGCCACGAGATTCCCGCAGGCGCCCGCTGCCGTGTTCGGATCGAGGGTGTCGCGCTTGCTCCGCGTCGTGCTGCGTCCGGCAGCGCGTCCGGGGCGCCCGCTGCCGGCGCGATGTCCCAGCCGGGCGCGGCCGGGACTTCGACGACCGCGCCGACGGGGACGTCCCCCCAGGGGTCATCCGTGGCGCCGCGCCCGGGCAGCGCAGTCCGACCGACGGGATCCTGAGCCTCGGGCGGGGCGCCTTCAGCGCTCGGGGTGCCGCGCCATGAAGTCGAGGAAGACCTCCGCGATGCGCGGCTCGGCCGCGCGCCATTCGGCGGGATCCCACTCCGCGAGCAGTTGATCGTCGGGCCTGCGGCTGACGACATCCTCGTGCAGGGTCGCGCTCGGCAGCAGGCCGGCCATCTTGCGCGCGGTGACGGGCGTATGGATGCGGTCGTTGCCCGCGATGAGGCATGCCGGCATGGCAAGCGCGCGCAACTGGTCTTCGGTGGCGCCCACCACCGGCAGGCGTGCCGCTGCGAGGAAATTCGTCCGCCAGGTCTCCATGACGGCCACGAACTGCACCGGGTCCATCGCCATCAGCCGCGAGCGGTTCGAGGGTCTGGCCTCGATGCACGCGGCGAAGTGTTCGGAGGCGCAGATGGCAGCCATGCCACCGTCGCGGGCGAGGTCGATGTACTGCCCGTAGTACTGGCGGGCAAGCTTTTCGGCTGCGTGCTGTCCGCCGGTGACGCGCCACAGCAGCAGGCCTTGCACCGCTTCGGGGTGACGCATCGCGAACAGGATGGCCAGCCGCGCACCCGCCGACGAACCGCCGACGAACAGCCGGCGGGCGCCCAGCGCAGCTGCCAGCGCATGAAGGTCGTCGGCCCACAGCTCGTGTTCCGAGCCGCTGGGCTCGATGCCGACCTCGGAGGCGCCGCAGTTGCGTCGATCGTGCAGCAGCACCCGATATCCGGCCTCGGCGAGGCGCGAGGAGATCGGTACCAGCTCGCCATAGGGCCTGCGACTGCCCGGGGTCAGGGCAACCCAGGGTCCGCGGTCGCCGATGACGGTGTATTCGAGGGTGATGCCGCGGACATTCGTTTCGGCCATGAGGCGCGCTCCAGTGAACGGCGGAGGGGGCCGTCGACCGAGCGGCGCGGCCGGGCGGCGGAGTTTGACGCTGACGGGCGCGGGCTTGCGTCGGCACGCCGGCAAGGCTGGGCAGGCATCGCCTCCGCGCGCGTCGGGCCGATCTTCCCGCAGGTCGGCCGACGGCGCGCGGCGCCGTGCCGTCATCGGTGCAATGGTAAGGGGTGCCGGTCGGACGCGGCAAACGCCGGCATCGACGGACGAGTCCGTGCAGACCCTGCGCGGTTGCCCCCGGTGCCGCCCTGGGCGAGGATGGGGGCATGAACGTCGTTCGAGCCATGGGACGCTGGCACGCCCTGATCCCGGCTGCGGCCGTCGTGCTGCTGCTGTCGAGCCCCTCGGGTACCGTCGGGCCTGCGGGACTGTCGCTCTGGGCGCTTGCGCTCGTGGGCGGTGTCGTGGCCTCGGTCCACCACGCGGAGACCATCGCGCACCGGGTCGGCGAGCCGTTCGGCACGCTGGTGCTGGCGCTTTCCATTACCGTGATCGAGGTCGCGCTGATCCTGTCGGTGATGCTCTCGGGCACGGAGGCTGCGGCGACGATCACGCGCGACACGATCTACGCGACGGTGATGATCGTCTGCAACGGGGTGGTCGGCCTCTGCCTGCTGCTGGGAGGCTTGCGGCACCGTGAGCAGAACTTCCGCATCGAAGGCACGGGCTCCGGCCTGGCCGCGCTCACCGCGTTGTGCGGTCTCGTGCTCGTGATGCCGGGGTTCACCACCTCGGCGCCCGGCGTGCGCTACAGCGATGCGCAGACCGTGTTCGTTGCGATGGCCTCGCTTGCGTTGTGGCTGGTGTTCGTGTTCATCCAGACCGTGCGCCACCGTGACTACTTCCTCCCGGCGGTGGCCTCCGGCGACGAGACCGTCCACGCGCCCCCGCCGAGCGCCGCGGCTGCGGGAGCCAGTTTCGTCCTGCTGATCCTGTCGCTGGTGGCGGTGGTCGGGTTCGCCAAGCGGCTGTCGCCGAGCATCGCCGAGGCAGTGGAGGGCGCGGGAGCGCCGCGGGCCGTGGTCGGCATCGTGATCGCGATGATCGTGCTGCTGCCCGAGACCGCGGCCGCGCTGAGGGCTGCACGAGCCGACCGGTTGCAGACCAGCATGAACCTGGCCTTCGGCTCGGCCATGGCCAGCATCGGGTTGACGATTCCCGCGGTGGCCTTCGCGGTCGTGCTGCTCGGACTGCCTCTGGACCTGGGGGTCGACGGCAAGGGCATGGTGATGCTCGCGCTGACCTTCCTGGTCGGCGCGATCACGCTGGGGTCGGGGCGCACCAACATGATGCAGGGGGCGGTGCACCTGGTGCTGTTCGGAGCCTTCCTTTTCCTGACGCTCGTCCCCTGACCGGGCCGATTCGGCCTCAGGTCGTGTCGGTCAGTCGCAGCGGGCGGACATCCCCCCGTCCACGACCAGCTCCGTCCCGGTGATGAAGCGCGCCTCATCGCTCGCGAGGAACAGCACCGCGGCGGCCGTGTCCCTGCCATCGCCCATGAAGCCCAGCGGTATGCGTTTCTGGCGCTGTGCGAGCAGGGCGCCCACGTCGCCGCCGGCGCGCTGGGTGGCGAGGCGCGCCTCGACCATGGGCGTGTGCATCTGGCCGGGCACGACGGTATTGACGCGGATTCCGCGGCTCGCGTACTGGACGGCCACGACCCGCGAGAGCTGGATCACCCCCGCCTTGGTGGCGGCGTAGGCCACTTGCGCCGCCCCGGTCCAGCGCAGTCCCGAGGTGGAGGCCATGTTGACGATCGCGCCGCTCGCCTGGCGCTCCATCACCGGCAGCACATGCTTGCAGCCCAGGAACACGCTCTTCAGGTTCGCATCGACCTGGCTGTTCCAGACGTCCTCGCTCATCTCGACCGGCCCGCCGGCCGCGGAGCCCCCGACGTTGTTCACCAGCACGTCGATTCGCCCGAACCGATCGAGGCAGGCGGCCACCGTGGCCGCGACGGCTTCGCTTCGGGTGACGTCGGCTGCATGCGCCACGATGGACCCCGACACGTCGCCCGCGCGCTCGAGCGTCTCCTCGACGCGCGCGAGGTCGCGGTCGACCGCGAACACGCGGGCCCCTTCCCGGGCGAGCCGCACCGCGATCGACCGCCCGTTCCCCCAGCCGGGACCGACGCATCCCGCACCGGTGACGATGGCGACTTTCCCTTCGAATCGAGCTGTCATGGAGTCCTCCGCCTGCTCGCGCAGCATTCATCGCGAACCCCGCGTGGAGTCCGGCCTGCCGCGAGCATAGCGAAGCGCGCGCGGGCGTGCCCGCCCGTGCCGGTTCCGGCCCCGGGGTGGAGGGCGTAATATGACGGACAGGGTGAGGGGAGCCCGACACCAGATTCCCCCACCACCAAGGGGGCTACATGCAGACGTCAACCAGCGAGAGGCTCGCCGCCCACCTGCGCGCGGTGATCGAGCGCACGGCAGTGGATGCGAACCCGTTCTCTCACCAGGTGCTGAGCGGGCCATGGCCGGAGGACCTCTACCCGCGGCTGCTCGCCGCGCTGCCGACGAACGACTACTACCGGCCGCTGCATCACAGCGACGCGCGGCTGCCGGACGGCACGAGCGCGCGCCTGCAGTTTCCGCTGATCGACGCGAACATCGACCGGCTTCCCCCGCCCCAGCGCGACCTGTGGCGCGAGGTCATCCGCGCGCTGCACTCCCCGGCGGTGATCGAGGCCTACCGCGAACGGTTCGCGCCCGACCTCGAGCGTTTGCGCGGGGTGCCGGCCGGTTCGATCCGCCTGCGGCCCTACACGACGCTGTTCCGGGATATCGGGGGCTACCGGATCTCGATCCATCCCGACTCCCCGCGCAAGGCGATCACGACCCAGTTCTATCTTCCCGCCGACGACTCCCAGCGCCATCTGGGCACACGCTTCCATTCGCGCGCGGCGGATGGCAGCTACTCGCTCGAGCGCACGATGGTCTTCGCGCCCAACACCGGGTACGCGTTCGCCGTGACCCCTCACAGCCATCACAGCGTGGCCACGCTCGAGCCCGGTGATCGGCCTCGCGACAGCCTGATGATCATCATCAACTACGACCGCGGCGTGCTGGTCGAGGGCGTGAAGTCCGCACAGAAGCAGGTACGCGCCTGGGTCGATCGGCTCCGCGGCAACCGGACGGCCGAAGCGGGGGAAGGTCGGTACGAGAGTTGACAGACGGGCGCGCGAGGCCGCAGCCTTGCGCGAATGTTCGAGACCGGCGCAGACCGGACGCGGAGGAGCGATGAAGAGGGCCACCCTGTCGTGGCTGCTGGTCGGGGCCATGGGTAGCCCTTGCGCAACGGTGTCCGCGCAGGGTTGGCCGCTGAAACCGGTGCGTATGGTCACCGGTTCGCAAGCGGGCGGTGGCACCGATGTCACCGCCCGGGCCTTGCAGCAGGCGATCGCCCCTGTGCTCGGCGTGCCGGTCATCGTGGAGAACCGCCCCGGCAGTGCCGGCATGCTGGCCAACGAATACGTGGCGCGCCAGCCGGCCGACGGCCACGTGGTCGTGGTGCAGCCCGGTTCGTTCGTGACCGTGAGCCCGCTGCTCAACGCGTCCCCCGCCTGGGACACGTTGCGTCACCTCGCGCCGGTCATCCAGATCAGCGCCTACGACTTCGCGCTGGTGGTGCACCCCTCGGTGCCTGCGCGCAGCGCGACCCAGCTAATCGCGCTGGCCCGGGCGCGACCCGGGCAGATCAGCTTCGCGTCCTCCGGGGTCGGCAGCAATTTCCACCTCGCTGGCGAGATGCTCAAGCTGGAAGCGGGGATCGACCTCCTGCACGTGGCCTATCGCGGCAGCCCTCCGGCGGTCATCGATCTGGTCGCCGGACGGGTCGACATGATGTTCGTCCACATCCCGACCGTGCGCGCGCACGTCGATGCGGGTCGGCTTCGCGCCATCGCCACGACCGGCGCCGCGCGAAGCGCGTTGCTGCCGGCCACGCCCACGATCGCCGAGGCGGGCCTGAAGCGCTACGAGATCGCCGGCATCGAGGGCGTGCTCGCGCCGGCGGGCACGCCGCGCGAGGCCATCGCCCGCCTCAATACCGTGATCGGGTCCGCCCTGGGTGGATCCGACCTGCGCGCCTCGTGGGCCGCGCGCGGGATCGAGTTCACGCCCAATACACCCGAACAGTTCGCCGCGAGAGTCAGGGGCGACTACGACCGTACGGCCGCGCTGATACGCGCCGCCGACATCAGGCCCGAGCGCTGAGCGCGCGAGGGCGCATCGACCGCAGGAGGATGGCATGAGCACAGCGCAGCAGCAGATGTCGCAGCCGAAGGACTATCGGCTGATCGTCGAGAAGGACGTGAGGATCCCGATGCGGGACGGCTCAACGCTGCTGGCGGACGTCTTTCGCCCGGAGGGGGCGCCAGGCGAGCGCTTCCCGGTGATCATGAACCTCGGTCCCTACCAGAAGGACAAGGTGTGGCTGCCTCCGGAGGACCTCGAGGAGGAAGGCAACGAATACATGAACTGGGAGACGGCCAATCCGATGTGGTGGTGTCCCAGGGGCTATGCGCTGCTGAGGGTCGACACCCGCGGAACCGGCAAATCGCCCGGAAAGTGCGAGCCCAGTTCCTACCAGGAGGCGCTCGACTCGTACGATTGCGTCGAGTGGATCGCCCGGCGCGAGTGGTGCAACGGTAGCGTGGGCACCCTCGGCATCTCCTACCATGCCGCCTTCCAGTGGCGACTCGCCAACCTGCAGCCACCGTCGCTCAAGGCCATCATGCCGTGGGAGGGGCGCGCCGACCAGTACCGTGACCAGGCCTACCACGGCGGCATCTTCGCGATGGGCTTCATCGGGCAGTGGGCGATCAGCACCATGGCTCATCACCTGCTGGGGCGGCCGCGCAGCTACAACCCGGACTCGTTCAACACCAGCCTGCTGTACGACTACATGCGCAAGGACCTCGATTCCGAGGAATGGCGCAAGAACAGCGCGCAGTGGGAGAAGATCAAGGTACCGCTCTACAGCGTCGGGAACTGGGGTGGCTTCGCGATGCACCTGCGCGGAAACACCGAGGGGTACATGTGCGCGGCCTCCGAGCACAAGAAGCTGCGCATCCACACCGGCAGCCACTTCCATCCGTTCCATGCCGAGGAGGCCCGGATCGACCAGTTGCGCTGGTTCGACTACTGGCTGAAGGGCATCGACACCGGCGTCATGGACGAGCCGCCGGTGAAGCTCGAGATCCGCACCGGCGGCAGTCGCAAGCCCTACGCGTTCCGCTACGAGAACGAGTGGCCGCTGGCCCGTACCCGCTGGACGAAGATGCATCTGCGCATCGATGCCGCGACCCCGACGGGTCGCGACGGGGTCGAAGGTGCGCTGGTTCCGGATGCTCCCGCCCGGGAGGGACAGGTCGAGTACTCGTCCGGGCCGGGGCACTATCGGCCCGTGTCGGGACGCTCGGGGGCGAGTTTCGTGACCGCGCCGCTGGAGGAGGACGTGGAGGTGACCGGTCCGATCGTGCTCAACCTCTGGGTATCGAGCTCGTCCGAGGACATGGACATCTACGCGACGCTGCGCAACATCGATCCGCAGGGGCGGGACGTCGAGGAGGTCGGGCAGCGGGGCGAGCCGGTGGCCTGCGTCACCAAGGGCTGGCTCAGGGCCTCGCACCGCAAGCTCGATGCCGAGCGGACGCTGCCTTATCGTCCCTATCACGCGCACGACGAGCGCCAGTGGCTGGAGCCGGACCAGGTCGTGGAGTGCCAGGTCGAGATCTGGCCGACCAGCATGGTGTTCGCCAAGGGCCACCGGATCCGGCTAGACATCACGCCGCGCGACGGCCACGCCAGCGGGCACTTCACTCACTACAGCGCCGATTACAACGCCGGAGCCACCAACCGCATCCACTCCGGCGGCGCCCGGCTGTCCTGGTTGATGCTGCCGATCATCCCGTCGAAGTAGGGCAAGCCGTCGGCGGGGGTCTCACGCGACGAACCGGGCGTAGATGTCGCCCGAGTTCGCCGCGTGCGGCAGCGAATCCAGCCAGTCGGCGATCGCCTGTTCCGATACCCAGGACCCGAAGACGAGCGTCTGCGTCTCGCCCAGCGCGGCGTTGTAGACGCAGGGCCCGAGCTCGCGAAGGCGCGCGAGGCAGGCCCGGGCCACGTCCCGCTGGATCGTGGTGAATTCGAAGGACAGCGCCGGCACGGTCTGTGACAGTCCCCGCAACACCTGCGCCTCGTGCCCCTCGACGTCGATCTTCACGAAGGCGGGGCGACCATGGTGCCGGATGAGTTCGTCGAGCGTGGTCGAACGCACCCGCAGGCGATCGTCCCATCGCTGCCCCTCCCAGCCCTGCGCGCCGCGTGCGGCCGCGATGAATTCGGACGAGAGCGTGGCCACGGTGGGATTGGCGCTGTTCAGGTGCAGATCCGCCTCGCCGGAATGCTCGCCCGCGACCGCCGCGACCAGATGGAGTCGCGAGCCAGGCCCGAGCGTCAGACGCAGCGCGCGCATCAGCAGCGGTTGCGGCTCCAGGGCGACGACGCGGCAGCCGAGACGGAGCAGGGAGGCGGTACGGTCGCCCACATGTGCGCCGATGTCGAACGCGACGTCGCCCGGTGCGACGAACTGCCGGTGCAGCGCGTCCATCCGGCGACGCCGGGCGGGGTTGGCCAGCCGATAGATCCACAGCGAGCGCAGCAGCCCGCCCAGCCGCCTGAGCGCGCCCGGCATCTTCAGGCCTGGCGGGTTGCCGGTGTCGGTTCTCCGGCGTGCCAGCGGGCTTCGAGGGCGGGGAGCCCGAGGCGCAGCAGTTCAGGCGCCGGTGTCGTCTCGTCCGGGGTCGCCGCCACGCCGGCGCGCGCCATCCAGCGACCGAGAGCGGGCGAGGCGGTGAGCATGGCGAACGGTACGCAGGCGAGCAGGGGCACGGCGACCGGCAGGCACAGATGGACGAGCCCCGGCATCGTGTACGCGAACCACGACAGCATCACCGCCCCGGCCAGCGTCGGCACCCAGAGCCTGCGCGTGGCCGCGCCCAGGGGTACCTGGTGGTCGTCGCGTACGGCGGTGGTCCAGCCGATCGCGCGACCCAGCGCGAGTCCGCCCAGGAAGACCGTATGCGCGACCGCCATGATGGGCGCGAGCACGGTGGAGAACACCGTCTCGAGCGCCACGGCCGGCAGGAAGCGGGCGAGTCCGCCGAACTCGCGACGGGCGCGGGCGTCCAGGATCGTGGCGACCACGCTGGCGATCTTCGGCGCGAACACCATGGTCAGGATGATGGCCAGCAGCCATCCGCCCGCCTCGGGGCGGAACGCGGGACCGGTGGCGTCGACCAGCCTGTCGCGCAGGGCCATCGCCGCGATCATCAGCATCCACGCAGGCGACCCGATGAACATCAGGATCGCGAGCACCAGCTGGAAGCGGCTGACGGGGCGAAGGCCGGGCAGCCCGAGCAGGCGCCAGTACTGCATGTTGCCCTGGCACCAGCGCAGGTCGCGACGGATGAACTCGAGCAGCGTCGGCGGATTCTCCTCCCACGAGCCGTCCTCGACCGGGATCACGCGTACCGCGAATCCCGCCCGGCGCATGAGTACCGCTTCGACCTGGTCGTGACTGAGGATCCAGCCCGACAGGGGGCCGGTACCCGGGAGCCTGGGCAGGTGGCAGTGTTCGATGAACGGCGCGAGGCGGATGATCGCGTTGTGGCCCCAGTAGGGTCCGCAGTCCCCTTGCCACCAGGCGCTGCCCAGGGTGTATGAACGCATGCCCAGCCGCATGCCGAACTGGAATACCCGGGCGAACGGGCTCGCACTCGGCAGCCCGACGACCAGGGTCTGCGCGATGCCGAGCGTCGGATCGGCCTGCATCACGCGAACCAGATGGGCGACGGTCTCCGCGCTCATCACGCTATCTGCGTCGAGCACGACGGCAAAGTCGTGGTCGCGGCCCCAGCGCTCGCAGAAGTCGCGGATGTTCCCCGCCTTGAACCCGGGGTTCTCGGTCCGGCGTCGGTAGACCAGGCGCGGACCCTCGGCGTGCCGGGCGCGCAGCGCCTCGACCACGCGCTCCTCCTCGTGGCCGATCTCGTCCCGGTTGGTGTCGCTCAGCAGGTATACGGACACGCGATCGCGGGGCATGCAGGCGGTGAGCCCGGCCATCAGCACATCGAGGTTGCGGGCCACGCGGTGCGGATCCTCGTTGCGGGTGCAGACGAGGATCGCGGTGCGGGCGCCGACCGGGGTTGAGCGGGCGCCATGCGCCAGCGCGGGCATCACATGGCGCGCCGGATCACCCGGGCGGAGCATCAGCAGCAGGCCGATCGCCGCATTCCAGAACCCGACCGCCGACCATGGCAGCGTGATGACGAAGGCGGCCAGGATCACGGTATCGACCGCATCGAGTCCGTCGCCGCCAAGCGCGTAGGCCATGAATGCCCCGAGCGCGACGACGGTGGCGCAGACCAGAGCGGCGAAGAAGGTCCTGCGCGCGCGCATCGCTGCCGCCGATGGATAGGCCTCGAGGCCGTCGTGCAGCGCCGCCGGATGGGGGAGGGGACTGTTCGATTCCACGGTGGGCGAGGCCTTCGGGAGACGGTCGGGTTGAACGGGCGCGGTAGGATACGGGCGGAGCGAACGCGGATGAAAACCATCAGCAGTGTTGAACAGCCGTTAGTTGCGCGGGCGCTCTGGCACCTGGGTGCGGGTGTGTCCGCGATCCGTCAGGAACAGCTTCGTGCACCGGGTGCCGGCGAGGTGCTGGTGCGAGCGACCCACACCGCGTTGAGCCGCGGAACGGAGCGCCTCGTGTGGGGCGGACGAGTGCCGGTCTCCGAGGCCGAGGCCATGCGAGCCCCCCATCAGGCGGGCGAGTTCACGTTTCCCGTGAAGTACGGTTACTGCGCCGTCGGGGAGGTGGTCGACGGTGAAGCGGGCTGGATCGGCCAGCGGGTCTTCGCGCTGCATCCTCACCAGGACCTGTTCGTGCTGCCCACGTCCGCGGTGGCCCGGGTGCCCGCGGACGTTCCGTCCTCGCGCGCCGTGCTGGCCGCGAACGTGGAGACCGCCCTCAACGCGCTGTGGGATGGTGCGGCGGCACCGGGCATGCGGATCGCGGTCGTGGGAGCTGGTACGGTCGGCAGCCTGATCGCGTGGCTCGCGGGGCGGCTGCCCGGATGCGAGGTGACGCTGGTCGACATCGCACCCCGGCGGGCCTGCGTTGCTGCGTCGCTCGGCGTGGGCTGGGCTCTGCCGCACGAGGCACCTGCGGACTGTGATCTGGTGTTCCACGCCAGCGCCACTGCCGCGGGCCTGAACACGGCCATCGGATGTGCAGGCGACGAGGCACGGGTGGTCGAAGCCAGCTGGTACGGCAACGAGCGCGTCGAACTCGGGCTGGGTGCCGCCTTCCACTCGCGGCGGCTCACGCTCATGAGCAGCCAGGTGGGTCGAGTGGCGCCGGCGATGCGCAGCCGCTGGACGCACGCACGCCGGCTGGCCAAGGCCCTGTCGCTGCTCGCCGATCCGCTGCCCGACGTGCTGCTTGCACCGCCGGTCGCGTTCGAGCAACTGCCGCAGTGCTTCGCCTCGCTGCTCGACGGACGGGATTGCGCGCCGTGTCCGATCGTGGCCTACCCTCCGGCAGCCGACCTTCGGGGCGCGCCACCGGTCCCGATGTCCTGACCCTGGAGAAGCCCGCATGTACGCCGTCGAAGTCCGTGACCACGTGATGATCGCCCACAGCTTTCGCGGGGAGGTCTTCGGACCGGCGCAGCGGCTGCACGGAGCGACCTTCGTCTTCGACGCGGCGTTCCACAGCCGCACGCTGGACGGGAACGGCCTGGTGGTCGACATCGGCTGTGCCTCGCGCATCCTGCGCGAGGTGCTCTCGCCGCTCGACTATCGCAATCTCGACGACCTCCCGCAGTTCGCGGGGCGAAACACGACCACCGAGTTCCTCGCTGCATGGGTGCATGGCGAAATCGCGTTGCGCTGCTCCGGGGGCGAACTCGGTCGGCCCGCCGGCGAAGTGGTGGCCTTGAGGGTGTCGGTGTCGGAGTCCCACGTGGCGCGTGCCTGGTACGAGGCACCGCTTGTCTGATCGGCGCGTCGTGTTCGCGATCCCGGGGGATCTCGACACGCCCAGCGGCGGCTACGCCTACGCGCGTCGGATGTTCGACGAACTCCCCGCGCAGGGCTGGACGGTCTCGCACCTTCCACTGGGCCCGGGTTTCCCGTCCGCGTCCGAACCGGTGGTGCACGACGCCTATCGGGCGCTGGCGACGGTTCCGCCCGGCGCGGTTGCGCTGGTCGACGGACTCGCGCTGGGCGTGTTGCCGGAGGCCGGTCGCTTCCTGGGCGAGCGCTCGCCCCTGGTGGCCCTGGTCCATCATCCGCTCGCGCTGGAGTCGGGCGTGCCGGCCGGGCGTGCGAACGAACTGAGGCAGAGCGAACGGGCCGCGCTCGCCGGCGCGGCGAGGGTGGTCGCCACCAGCCGGACGACCGCAGCGACGCTGGTGTCGGAATACGGGGTACCCGCCGAGCGACTGGCGGTGGCGGTGCCCGGCACCGATCCGGCCCCCTTCGCGGCCGGATCGGACTCGCCCACGGCGCACCTGCTCAGCGTCGGCTCTCTGGTGCCGCGCAAGGGCCACGACGTGCTGCTGAGCGCGTTGGCCGAGTGCCGGCACGAGCGCTGGCAACTCACCATCGTCGGCGACGATACGCGGGACGCCGCGACCGCGGCGGCGCTGCGTGCGCTCGCCCGCGCGCACGGCCTGGAAAATCGGGTCACGTTCACCGGCGCAGTCGATTCCAGTCGACTCGAGGCGCTCTACGCGGGCGCGGACCTGTTCGTGCTCGCCTCGCGCCACGAGGGCTTCGGGATGGCCGGCACCGAAGCGGTGGCCCGCGGGCTGGCGGTGGTATCGACCACGGCCGGCGCGATCCCCGAGTCGTTGCCCGCGGACGCGGCCTGCCTGGTGGCACCGGACGACGTGCCCGCGCTGCGCGATGTCCTGACCTCGCTGCTGTCCGACCGGCAACGGTTGCGTGCGTTGTCCGGGCATGCGCGTGCCGCCTCGGCTCGCCTCGCGCGGTGGTCGCATACCGCGAGTGCGCTGGGTGGGGCGCTCGAACTCGCGCTGGAGCGTCGATGAGCGACTTCTCCCATGACTGGCTCGCCTTGCGCGAACCCGCCGATCGCCTTGCCCGCGATCCGGGCCTGCTCGACGCAGCGGTGGAGTACCTGCGCGCCGGCCGCGAGCCGGCGGTGACCGATCTGGGGTGCGGTACCGGATCGACCCTGCGAACCATGGCCTCGCGATTGCCTGCGACCCAGCGCTGGCGTCTCGTCGATCATTCGCCTGCGCTGCTCGATCGGGCGCTCGAGAGCCTGCCGCCCGAAGCGGGACGCGATCGGGTCGAGGCGGTGGTCGCGGATCTCGATCGCGACCTCGAGCGCGTGCTGGCCGAGCCGGCTGCGCTCGTCACGCTCTCGGCGTTCCTCGACCTCGTATCGCTCGCGTGGATCGACCGATTGGCCAGGGAGGCGGCCCGGCTGCGCGCGGGCGTCTATGCGGCCCTGAACTACGACGGACGATCCGGCTGCGAGCCGTTCGACGCACTCGATCCGCAGGTCCTCGAGGCCTTCAACGCCCACCAGCGCCGGGACAAGGGATTGGGCTCCGCACTCGGGCCGAGAGCGGCGGAGGTGGCGGCCGAAAGCCTTCGCTCGGCCGGGTTCGAGGTGCAGGTCGCGCGGGCAGACTGGCGGGTCGACCCGGACATGGCCGAACTGCAGCGCCAGCTGCTCGCGGGCTGGGTGGCTGCGGTCGCGGAGACCGGGCGCGTGGATGCGCGGGCTCTTGCGGGCTGGCACGAGCGCCGCCTCGGGCAGATCGAGCGCAAGACCCTGCGGCTCGTCGTCGGCCACCTCGACGTGCTGGCGTTGCCTGCAGCCCACGCCGCATCGCGCTGACGAGTCTGTTCCCGTCGGCGTCCGGCCGCGTTGGGCGGGCGAGGGCGCGGCCGCCGTGTTCGACGATCAGGAGCCCCCTGCCCGGGCGTCCTTCGGGTCGAGCAGGTCGATGTCGAACAGCAGGTCGGCACCCAGCGGGTAGTGACGCACGCGCGGTCGCAGCGCTTGCCCCAGCGTGTCGATCGCGGGCAGGTTCACGCCGATCGGGCCCGATCCGATCAGCATCGGCGCGACGGCGAGGTGGAGCCGGTCGAGACAGCCCTGGGCGAGGAACGTCGACACGGTATGCGCTCCGCCCTCGATCAGCAATCGTTGCCAGCCCCGGGCGTGCAGGGCCGCGACGATGTCGCGAGGGGCGATGCGACCCTCCGCGTCGGACGGCAGCGCGATCGTCGTGATACGCGCCGACGCCGCGGCCCCCGCCCTGCGATCGACGATCATCGCGCACGGAACGCCATCGTCGGCGAAGAGCCGCGCTGCCGCAGGGAGGCGTCGGTTGGGGTCGATGACGACGCGCGCGGGCGAGCGCCCGACGATACCGCGAACGGTCAGCCGGGGATCATCGGCGAGCGCGGTGCCGACGCCCACGACGACCGCATCGGCCAGCGCCCGAAGACGATGGAGGTGCCGGATCGCCTCCGGCCCGTTCACGTAGTGCGAATGGCCGCTGGGTGTCGCGATGCGTCCGTCGAGTGACTGACCCAACTGCGCCACCGTCCATTGCGCGCCGTCCACCAAGGGGGCGAACAGGTCTCGCCAGGGCATCGGGACCGGCGCCGATCGATCGCCCTGGCGCACGGCCAGTATCGTCGACCATGTCGAATCCGTCAGTGTGCTTGCCGACATGCTCGGTCATCGGCCAGCCGCAGGCTGGACTGGCGATCGAATCGGGACACCCGGACGATGCGCGCATACGATCCCCACCGTCAACCTTTCCTGTCGTGCGCGGACGACGCCGCGCTGACGCCGCATCACGATGGCGGTTTCCGAATGATGAGTGCGCAGCCCGACAACCCCGCGACAGCCATACCTCGCCCGCACCGGCCAGCGCTCTTCGAGCGCGACGCGCGGGCCGAAGTCTCGCGGGCCATCGGCGAGTTCACCGGCACGCGGCCCGTGCTGATCGCCCGCGGCGAGGGCGAGGCATGGCTTGCCTGCCCGGTCGACGGTCTCGATGCACCCCGCTTCGAGCAGTTGCGTTGCCTCGCGGCCGGTGGTCTGCGCCTCGCGCTGTCGGCCACCCGCGCGGCCACCCTTGCGGAGCGCTGCTCGGGGGCGCTGCAACTGGCCGTCGGCCCCGACCTGTGCTGGTCCGAGGTCGTCGCGCTCGCCTCCGAGATCGAGGCGAACGCCCGCGACGTGGTCGAGCGCGAGGGCCATGCGGCGACGGCTGCGGTCGAACTGGCGAAGCTCGCGCGCCTGCTGCCGGCCGTCCTGTTGCTCCCTGCCCAGGCCGTAGGCTCCGATGGCGTCGCGCGCCTGCTCTCGGTGGGTGCAGACGACATCCTGCAGTTCCGGGCCGACCGCGCCCGCTCCCTGCAGGTGTCGGGGCGGGCCCGTATCCCGTTGCCGGGCGCGCCGTCCTGCGAGTTCATCGTGTTCCGGGACGACATGGGCTCGGAGTGGACAGCCATCCGGGTCGGCGATCCCTCCCACGCGGGACATGTTCCGGTGCGGATGCATTCGGCCTGCCTGACCGGCGACGCGTTCGGCTCCCTGCGCTGCGATTGCGGCGATCAGTTGCGCATGGCGCTGGCCACCATCCAGCGCCGGGGTGGCGGCTACCTGTTCTACCTCGACCAGGAGGGGTGCGGTATCGGCCTGTCCAACAAGATGCGCGCCTATCGCCTGCAGGACGAGGGGCTGGACACGATCGATGCGAACACCACGCTCGGTTTCGAGCGCGACGAGCGCGACTACACCGTCGCATCGCGGATGCTCCGGATGCTCGACATCCGATCGGTCGCGCTGCTCACGAACAACCCCGCGAAGCTCGACGCGCTCGAAGCGGCAGGCATCGCGGTCGCGGAGCGCGTGCCACTGCTCGCGCCGATCGGCGGCAACAACCGCCGCTACCTCGAGGCCAAACGCCAGCGCGCGGGGCACCTGATCGAGGGACTCGCCCCGGGGAACGTGCGCCCGGCGGCCTGATCGCGCGCGCGGTCGCGATCGAGGACTCAGCCCTCGTCGCTTGCGGACGGACCTGCGCGCAGCGCACCTACCGGGTAGGCCGAGAACTCGGCAAGCAGGCGCGCGATGCGCGGCGCCGCGACTTCGATCATCCGGCGACCGGCCTCGGCGGTGGCCAACGTGGCGTCTCCACAGGCGCCCGACGGGTGCAGGTCCTGGGTCGACCACGCAAGGGAGACCCGGCCGTGGAACCGCAGTTCGCGGGCCTGCGTCTCGAGGTCGATGGAGGCGGGTCGAAACGCGGCGATCCGATCCTCGCGAACCGATGCGGGCGCGAGGTGCCGCATGAGCGAGGTTTCCGCCGCACCGGCGTGGATGCCGTGCCGCCATTCCTCTTCCGGGAACAGGCCCTCGGGCTCCCCGAATGCGTAGGTGCTGGCCACGACGACCAGCATCGAGAGGCGGCTGCGGAGGTCCTGGGCAACGACCCGCGCGAGGGCGGCCTGGCCACCGTGCGAGTTGAAGATGACCAGCTTGCGAACGCCAGCCGCGTGCACGGATCGGGCGAGTTCGGTCCACACGGCCGCCAGCGTCGAGGCGGACAGCGACAGCGTTCCGGGAAAGGCTGCGTGCTCGGCGCTCGTTCCCACCGGTTGCATCGGCAGGACCAGTACCGGCACATGCTCGGGCAGGCGATCCAGCGCGGCCTCCAGCAGCCCGCTGTTGATGCGCGCGTCGACATCGAGCGGCAGGTGGGGGCCATGCTGTTCGATTGCCGCGACCGGAAGCACCGCGACGGTGGCCTCGCGGTCGAGTCCGGCGAAGTCGGTCCAGGTGAGATCCTGCCAGCGGCGGACGGGTAGGGACATTGCGGACTCCGGGGTCGTCAGGCGCGTGTCGGAACCGGCGGGCGCGTGCCGCGACAAACGCGGGGACGCGGCCGGACGCGCGCACTATCGCACAGCATCGACCGGCGCGAGGTGGGTCCGGACGCTGGCGTGCGCCTGCATCCTGGCGAGTGCGCGTGCTCCACGACCATCGATGCGCGAGTGCAGGAGTCGGCGTTTCGCGAGGACGGCGCGGGGGGCTTTTGGTACAGTGCACCGATCCCTGTCGGGTACCCGCGCCGTGTCGACACGGCCCTCCGGAAGCGAGCCATGGCCCAGCGAATCACACGCCGCACGAATGAGATCGGTGCCGAAGGCGAGCCCGTCCTGCGCACCGATGCGAGCCCCGGGACGGCAGCCCCGATTGCGTCGCTGGCGGGTGCATCAAGGCTCGCCGGTTCGCGGAAAGCGGCATCGCCGTTGCGCGGGGTCGGGATCGACGAGGCCGATCCGTCCGCGCCGGCAGCGAGTTCCGATGCCGGCGGACGACCGGCTGCCGAGTCCGCCCCCGACCTGTCGATCGCGTCGATCGTCGAGACTGCGGTCGACCGCGCGCAGGGGGCGTCCGCGCCGCTCGCGAACGTCGACGCCCCGTTCATCGTCGCGCAGACGTCCGGTCCCGGCGGATCGGTGTTCGATGCGGGGATGCCGCCGCGGGCACCGGCTCCGGCCGCCGGGACTGCGGCGGCAGCAGCCGCGGGCGGCGGCGCCTCGCTGGGCACGGTGCTGATCGCCGCGGTGGCTCTGGGAGCGGCTGCGGGCGGCGGGGGGGGCGGGGGTGGATCGTCCGGCGCGGCGCCGGCGGACACGACGCCGCCGGCGGCGCCGGTCGTCAATACCGTTGCCGGGGATGATCGGGTCAACGCGCTGGAGAAAGCGAACGGGATCACCATCACCGGCACCGCCGAGGCGGGTTCCACGGTCTCGGTCACGCTCGGCACGTCGACCCGGACGGCCGTCGCGTCCACCGGAGGCGCATGGTCGGTCGACTTCGCCGCGGCCCAGATTCCCGCGGATGGCGCGGTGTCCGTGCTGGCGACCGCGCGAGATGGCGCAGGAAACGTCAGCGCTCAGACCTCCCGTGCGATCGTGATCGATACCGCACCGCCCGTGCTTCAGTCCGTCCAGATCCAGGCGGCGCCCGGGGCCCTGCTGCTGACCTACAGCGAGCCGATCGATTCCACCAGCCTGCCGGCAGGGTCGGCCTTCTCGGTCCTGGTCGACGGGGTCGGGCGCGGCGTCACGGCGGTCAGCGCGGCCGGTGCCGTCGTGACGCTCGCTGTGGTGGGCGACATCGCGGCCGGTGCGGTCGTCGAGCTGGCCTATACCGACCCGACAGGCGGCAACGACGGACTGGCCATCCAGGACCTCTCGGGCAACGACGCTGCGTCGGTCAGTCTGTCGAGTGGGCTGGTATCGGACGGCTACCTGCGTGGAGCCGACGTCTATCGGGATACCGATGCCGATGCGCTGGCCGATGCCGGCGAACGGGTGGCGGTCTCCAATCGCGCAGGCCAGTTCTTCGAAGCCAGTGGCGGCACGGGCGCCTGGCTGGCCCGGGAGGGGGTCAATGCCGACACGGGTGTCGTGAACACGATGGAACTTGCGGCGCCCGCGAACGCGACCGTGATCAACCCGCTCACCACGATCGCGCAGGCGATGCGCTCGCTGCCCGATGGACCCACCGACGCGTCACAGGCGGCCGCACTGCTGGTCGCCGCGCTTGGACTGGAGCCGGGCGATCGAGGGCTCTATGGCACGGATATCGTCGCCGCGGCCGGCGAGGCCCAGCGCCTCGCCCTGCAACTGGCGGCACTCGATGCCCAGGGTGGGGGGGCGGCACTGGTGGCACTCGTCGCGGCGGACCTGCTGCAGGCCGGTACCGTCCGGCAGGCGGTGGCGCCGGAGGACTCGTTCTTCCTCTCGCGCGTGCTGGCAGCGCTGCCCCTGTCCCAGGCCAGCGTCGTCGCTGACGCGGTGACACGGATAGGGCTTGCAGCCTCGATCCCGGAGGCCACCCTTGCGCAGGGCCGGGCCCTGGACGACATCGCGCCCGCGGCCCCGACCGGCGTGACGGGGCCCGTCGCCACCCAGGACACGACGCCGACCCTCACCTTCGCCATCGATGCGACCTCGCTCGGCGGCGCGGCCGCGGTCGCCGGCGATCGGTTGACCGTGTTCACGGTCGCGGGGACCGCACCGCCCATCCCGATCGCGAGCCACGTGCTGACCGTAGCGGAGGTGGCCGCGGGCGAGGTCGCGATCACGTTGCCGGCGCTCGCCGACGGGGCCTATACCCTCCAGGCACGCGTGTCCGATCGCGTCGGCCTCGAAAGCGGGCTGTCTGCGCCGCGGGCGCTTCGCGTCGATACCCAGTCGCCGCTCGCGCCCGTCGTGCTTCCGGTCGCCGGGGACGACATCATCGGAACCGCGGACGTGGCGACCGCGGCCATCAGTGGCGGGAGCGAGCCGGGCGCCACGATCACGATCTCGTTCTCCGGCGTGCAGCGTACCGCGACGGCCTCGAGCACCGGCTCGTGGAGCCATTCGCTCACCTCGGCCGACCTGGCGATCATGGGTCAGGGCAGCGAAACGATCGCTGTCGTGGCGACCGATGCCGCGGGCAACGTATCCGGATCGACCACGCGCGAGATCGACGTCGACACGGTGGCGCCTTCGGCGACCGTGGTCATCGGACAGGTGGTGAACGATCTCGGGATCGCCGTGGCGAATGGTCAGTCGACGCCCGACAACACGCTCGAACTGCGAGGGACGGTGTCGGGCACGCTGGGCGCCGGCGAGCAGGTCTCGATCTTCGAGAGCGGGGTGCTGCTCGGCACGACCAGCGCCTTCGGAGGAGCGTGGTCGTTCCAGACCCCATCGCTTGCAAACAACCGCTTCAACGAATTCACCGCGCGCGTGGTCGATGCCGCCGGAAACAGTGGCGCGCCCAGCGCAGCCTATCGGGTCGACGTGGCCGCTCCCGTGCCGTTCACGCAGGCGCTCATCGGAACGCCGCCGGGCGTTGTCGCCATTGGCCAACCGACGGTGAACGGGACGGTCACCCAGCCTCTCGCGCCCGGGGAAAGCGTGTGGTTGTATGACGCCGGCGCGCGGACTGCGGATGCGGTGACGTTCACCGACGAGACCAACTGGACGTACACGCTTCCCGATCTCGGGGAAGGAGTACGCCGGCTGCGCGCGGTGGTGGAGGACTCGACCGGCAACCAGGGGGTACCCAGCGCCGAGACCGTGCTGACGATCGATACCACGGCTCCGACCGCGCCGGTGATCGACGTCGTGGCCGACAACAACCAGATCAGTGCCGCCGAGCGCGAGGCGGGCGTAACCGTACGCGGCAGCGCGGAGCCCGGTAGCGAGGTGACGATCCTCCTGGCGGCCCTCTCGGCCCAGATCACGACTGCGGCCAACGGCCAGTGGTCGGTCGTGTTCTCGTCGGGCGATATCCCGGCCAGCCCGGCGTCGAACGTGACGCTGACGGCGACCGCCCGCGACGCTGCGGGTAACGTCTCGGCGCAGGGAGTCCGAACGGTGCAGGTGGATACCGTGGCGCCTTCGGTCGTGCTGTCGCCGGCAGGGGGGGGTGACAGCACGCTGTCGACCGCAGACCTGGTCGCCGGAGCCGACTTCAGCGCGACCGCGGCAGGCGCCGCGGGGGTCCTCCTCCAGATCGACCTGTCGGGGCGCAGCATCCTGCGCGCGATGACCTCGGCCGGCGGCAACGCGTGGCAGTACTCGCTTGTCGAGGCGGATCTCGCCGCAGTCGGCCAGGGTACGGCAACCGTGCGTGCCCGCGCCTACGACGCGGTCGGCAACATCGGCACGGAATCGGTGCAGAGCGTGACGTTCGACTCCCTGGGGCCGGAACTGTCTCCGTTCTCGCTGTCGGCGGGCTTCGACTCCGGCGTGGCGGGAGACGGTCGCTCCACCGCGCCGCGGCCGCAGGTGGGTTTCGTCGCGGAGGCAGGTGCCACCGTGGCCTTCGATCCCGGCACCGGCGTGTTCGGAGCCGCGTTCGCCGCCACCGGGGCAGTCCAGTCCGCGCAGGGGACGGCCGATCTTCCCGCCGCAGGCGCCTACACGCTGCGCCTGCGTGCAACCGATGCGGCCGGCAACACCAGCGAACGAGTCGCGACGTATGTCTTCGACGTGGGTGCGCCCGAGATCGCCCATGCGCAGCGCGCGGGCGCGGGGGTGACGCTGACCGCCAGCGAGGCCCTGCAGCCCGGCTCGGTCGATCCGACCACGTTCGCGGTGACAGTCGACGGGGCCGGGGTTGCCAGCCCGGCCAGCGTGCAGGCCGACGGGCGGTCGCTGTCGGTGACGCTGGTCTCGGTACCCGGCGCCGCCCAGAGCGTGTCGCTCGCGTACACGCCGGGCGCAGGCGGATTTGCCGATGCCTCTGCAAATGCGGCGACGGCGTTCCTGGCCCTGGTCGGGACCGTGGGCGCCGATGCCCTCACGGGCTCCGCAGTCGACGAACTGCTGGTCGGCGGAGCAGGGGCCGACACCCTGGTCGGTGGCGGCGGCAACGATACCTTCTCGTTCGCCCTGGCCGAGGCGACCGCGATCGGCGAGGGCAGCGGGGCGCCCGGAAGCGTGCAGTGGAACGTCGGTCCGCTCGATCGGATACTCGACGCCGGTGCAGGCGATCGCCTGCGACTCGATGCGCTGCTCGACACGCCCGGCGGGCTGTCGCTGGCGCCAGCGGGCACGACCAGCCTCGCCGATGCAGGCATCATCGCGGTGCGCGGCGTCCACGATCCCGTCGGGGGCACGTTCACCGAATCGTCATCCGGTTCGGCCACACTGGTCGCGTGGGATGCAGATCCCGACTCGGGCAGCGTGGTCGCCGCAGGTATCGTGATCGATGGGGTGGTGTCGTTCACCCCGGGCGTGGTGCCCGGTCTGTTGCTGATCGTCTGAGGCCTTTTCGCCCACGTTCCGGGAAACGCATGCCGTCGATGGGATCCTGCGATGTTCCGGAACGCGACCGATGGCGCGAGGGGGCTGCGCCGGAGCATTCCGCGCGGCGTATGACTGCCATGCGCGCGCTGTTGCTGATGGCCTCCGCGCTTGCCCTGTTCGCGGTCGCGCCGGCGCGATCCGAGGACGATCTCACCCGCCTGCTTGCGCAGGCGATGGCGACCCACCCGATCGTCGAGGGCCGACGCGCTGCGCTCGAGGCCTCGCGCGCCGACCGCGAGGGCGCGGAGTGGCAGCGGTTTCCGACGCCCTCCCTCGAGGCCACGACCCGGGATTCGGGCACCTCCGCCAGCCTGCTCGCGCTCGAGCAGCCGGTGTGGACGGGCGGTCGGATCACCTCCGGGGTACGCGCGGCGGGCTTTCGCGAGGACGCCGCGCGCTCGGCGGTGGTCGAATCGCAGGAGACGATCGCCCTTCGGGTGATCAACGCGTACAGCGAACTGCTCCGTCAGCAGCAACGCCTGGTCCATGCCGAGGCTTCGGTGGGCGAGCACGACCGTCTGCTCGCGATGATCACGCGGCGGGTCGAGCAGGAGGTGAGCCCGCCGGCCGATCGTGAATTCGCGCTCGCGCGGCTGGCGCAGGCGCGCATCGAGCTGTCGCTTGCCCGTCAGGGCGTTCAGGCGGCGGGCTCCCAGCTCTCGCAACTGGTGGGCCAGCCGGTCCGGCAGGTCGCCGATCCCGCCCCCGGCGCGCGTCCGCTGCCGTCTTCGCTCGATGCCGCCGTTGCCCGTGCGATCGAGCGTTCCCCCGCGCTCGAGCGGCTCGATCGCGCTTCGCTCGCAGCGGTCGAGGATGTCAATACCCGGCGCTCGGTGCTGCAGCCGCAGCTCGCGCTGAGGCTCGAGAAGCAGTTCGGTACCCTCGCCGACAATCGCGCGCTCGTGGTGCTGCGCGCGCAGCCGGGTGCCGGCCTGTCGGCGGCCTCGTCGGTGGCCTCGGCGCAGCGCCGGGTGGATGAAGCCCGTCTCGCCCGCGAGGAGGCGGTACGCGGGCTGCGCGAGCAGGTGGAGACCGCCTGGGTGCAGTACGCGGCGGCCGAGGAGCGGGTAGGGGGATCGAGGCAGTCGGTCGAGATGTCCCGCCTCGTTTCCGAGTCCTACGCGCGCCAGTACGTCGCGGGCCGCAAGACGTGGATCGACGTGCTCAACGCCGTGCGCGAGGCGACCCAGTCGCAGTTCGCGCTCGCCGATGCGCTCGCTCAGTCGCGGGCCGCTGGCCTGACCCTCTGGCTGCTCACGGGATCCCCCGAGTCCGGGCGGCCGGGAGGGGGGACGCGGCCATGATCGGCCTGCTGCATGAGGCGGCCCGCGTCAGCGGGCAGCGTATCGCGCGAGCGCGCCGCGATGCGGCGTCGAAGGCTGCCGGTGCCATCGACCCCCGCGCCCCGGCCGCGGGGTTTTCGCATGCGTGGCGCGTGGCCGGGCTGAGCGGCGAGCCTCGAGCGGTGCAGAAGCCCTCGGTGGCCGATCTGCCGATGGTGTGCTGGCGAACGGATGGCGAAGCCTGCCTGCTGCTCGCGCCTGCGCCCGACGGGCGGGTGTCGGGGAGGACGCTCTCCGGGGCGGCGGTCCAGGTCGCGCTGGACGAGGCCGGGGCCGCCTTCATTCGCCTCGCGGGATCGGGCGACGCCGAGCACGCGCCGCGCGCGCTCTCGCGGGCAACGCGCGCGGTATGGGCGCGCCGATGGACGATGCTGGAGGCGATCCTCGCCACCGCGGTGGTGAGCCTGCTCGGCCTGGGGGTCTCGCTCTATTCGATGCAGGTCTACGACCGGGTCATCCCGAACCAGGGCTATCAATCGCTCTGGGTGCTCACCATCGGGGTCGCCGCGGCGCTCCTGCTCGAATGGATCCTCAAGCAGGTGCGCGCGTGGATCGTCGACCATGCGGGCGCGGACATCGACAACGAGCTGGCCCGCTGGCTGTTCGACCGGTTGCAGCACACCCGGCTCGATGCCCGCCCGACCACCATCGGATCGCTGGCGGCCCAGGTGAAGGGACTGGAGACGGTGCGCGCGATGCTCACCTCGACCACGGTCTATGCGATGGCCGACGTGCCCTTCGCGCTGCTGTTCGTGGCGGTGATCGCGGCGCTCGCGGGGCCGCTCGTCTGGATACCGCTGATCGTGCTGCCGCTGGCACTGGTCGCAGGCATTGCCTTCCAGAGCGCGATCGCCCGGGAAGCGCGCCGCATGACCGCGGGCACCTACCGCAAGAACGGATTGCTCGTGGAGACGCTCGAGGGCGCGGAGTCCCTGCGCGCGGCGAACGGCGAGTGGCAGCTCTCGGCGCGCTGGCAGGCGCTGGTGGAGGAGGTCTCGGCCGCCGACCTGCGCATCCGGCACTGGACCGCTTGGTCGCAGAACCTCGTCGCGCTGCTCCAGCAGGGCGGCTACGTGGCCATGGTCGCGTTCGGCGCGTTCATGATCGTGGAGAACACGCTCACGATGGGGGCACTGCTCGCGGTGACCATCATCGCCAACCGGGCGCTGGCGCCCATCGCGCAACTGCCCTCCATCATGGTGCAGTGGGCGCATGCGCGAGCGGCGCTGGAGGGCATCGATCAGATCGTCGTGCTCCCCAACGACCTCGACCGCGAGCGCGCGCGGGTGGCACCCGAGGCGCTGGTGCCGGAACTTCGGGTGGAGTCGGCCGTGTTCTCGTACGGACCGCGCCGCGCCGTGCTCGACGTGCCCGCACTGGTGATCGCGCCCGGCGAAAAGGTCGGCTTGCTGGGGGCGATCGGCTCGGGCAAGAGTTCGCTCATCAGGATCCTCTCCGGTCTCCATCGTCCCACGAGCGGGCGGGTGCTCCTGGGCGGCATCGACCTCGCCGCGCTGCACCCGGCGATCGCCCGCGAGACCATCGGCTACCTTCCCCAGGATCCGCGGCTGATCAGTGGCACCCTGCGCGACAACCTGCTGCTCGGGCTCCCCGACCCGGGAGACGAGCGGCTGCTCGAAGCGGCGAGGGCGACCGGGCTCTTCGACCTGATTGGCCGTCACCCGCAGGGACTCGCCCTCGAGATCTCCGAAGGTGGGCGAGGCGTCTCCGGGGGGCAGCGACAGCTGATCGCGCTCACGCGCCTGCTGCTCGGCGAGCCGCGGGTATGGCTGCTGGACGAACCCACCGCGTCGATGGACAGCGAGGCGGAGGCGCGCGTGATCCAGCTCATGCGCGATCGGGTCCGGAGTGACCAGACCCTCGTGGTGGCCACCCACAAGACCGCATTCCTGCCGCTGCTCACCCGGATCGTCGTCGTGCGCGATGGGCGGGTCGTGCTCGATGGGCCGCGCGACGGCGTGCTGGCGGCCTTGCAGGGACGCACCGGGGGCGCGGCAGGTCCCGCCGCGGGGGAGGCGCGATGATCCGATCCCGGCGTCCCCGCGAGGCGGGTCGTGCCGTCGTCCATCTGCTGCTGTGGACATCGATCGCGGCGGTCATCGGATTCGTGCTCTGGGCACAGTGGGCCAGGCTCGACCAGATCACGCGGGCCAGCGGGCAGGTCATCACCTACTCGCGCAACCAGGTGATCCAGGCTCCCCCGGCCGGGGGCGTGGTGGAGGCCATCCTCGTTCGCGAGGGCAGTACCGTCGAGCGCGGCCAGGTGCTGGTCCGCTTCGAGCGGCCGAAGCTGCAGGCGAGTGTCGACGAGGTGGCTTCGCGGGCAGCGGCCTTGCGTGCGGCCATCGCGCGCCTGGAGGCGGAGGTGTTCGGGCGCGGGGGGCCGACATTCCCCGCCGAACTCGCCGCCTGGCCCCAGTTCCGGGAGAACCAGCTCGCCCTCTTCCAGCGGCGGCGGCAACTGCTCGCCGAGGAGCTGGGGTCCCTTGACCGTCTGCGTGAGCTCGCGCAGCAGGAGCTCGATCTCAATCTCCCGCTGCTGGCCAGCGGGGACGTGAGCCGGGCCGAGATCCTCCGGCTGCAGCGCCAGGTCGCGGATCTGGCGGGCCAGATCGTGAACCGGCGCAACCGATTCATGCAGGACAGCCAGGCGGAACTCGGCAAGGCGCAGGAGGACCTCGCGGGGGTGATGCAGATGATCGCGCAACGGCGCGAGGAACTCGACCTCACCGAGGTCCGGGCGCCAATGGACGGCGTAGTGCGCAACGTGCGCGTGACCACGCGCGGTGCCGTGGCGCGCCCCGGCGACGAACTGATGCAGATCGTGCCCGCCGGGGAGGACCTCATCGTCGAGGCCAAGGTTCGTCCGGCGGACATCGGATTCCTGCGGCGTGGGCTGCCGGCGACGGTCAAGCTCGATGCCTTCGACTACGCGGTGTACGGTTCGCTCGCGGGCGAGACGGTCTTCATCAGCGCCGATACGCTGACCGAGCAGGTCGGCGGACAGGAGGTTCCGTACTACCGCGTGCACGTGCGCACGCGCGAGGCGGCGTTGCGCTCGCCCCGGGGCGGGCTCATCGAACTGCAGCCCGGCATGACCGCGACGGTGGAAATCCGCACCGGCGAGCGAACGGTATGGCGTTATCTCACCCGACCGATCACCCGCACGCTCGACGAGTCGCTGCGCGAGCGGTAATGCACGCCATTCGAAGGCGCGTGGCGAGCGCGGCCTGCGGATGCGCAGGCACGTCCACCACCTGCGGACATCGGCCCGCAGCGCCCGGTCGAAACCGCCCGACGGGCGTGGCTGGCCGTCAGCGCCGGGTGACCTGCCCGTCGCGCACCGACACGCGGTCGCCAGGCCGGACTGACGGGCGCTCCGTCACGGTGAGCATCCGGTCGATCCCGTCCTCGAAGCGGATGGTGAGATCCCAGACGAGCGTCTGACCTGCCCGCGAGCCCACCTGGCTGCCGACCATCGAGCCTCCGACGGCCCCGGCCGTGGCGGCGACGGTCTGGCCGAAGCCGCCGCCGAACTGGCCTCCGATCACCGATCCGAGCACGGCACCGCCAATGGCGCCAACGACACTGCCCGCCTGGCTGGCCTGGGTACGCTCGGCGATTCCGAGCACGGTGCCCTCGCCGCTGATCGATGGCGCGGACCCGACGCTCGCGCATCCGGCGACCAGCAGGACCGACAGCAGGGCGAGGAGACGTCCGATCGCGTGGGTCATCATCGGGTCACTCCGGGGTCGTGTTGAGGTAGTACATCGCCGCGAGCAGCGGGCCGGGTGCGCCCAGCACGCCGAACCATGCGTTGTAGACCTCGACGATGGCCGGCGAGCGGTAGATGCGCGAGAGCGCCCGGTTGACCGCGAGCCTGAACACCGGGTCGCGGCGCATCATCAGCGCATAGGGCTCCATCGAGGCGTCCTCGTCGACCAGCACGAAATCGACGCCCCCCTTGAGCTTGCGCAGCAGGCCGAGGAGGATCACGCGGTCGTTGGCGTAGGCATCGACCTTGCCCGACTCGACCGCGGACAGCCCCTCGAGTTCGTTTCGAACGACGACGATCTCGACGTTGACGGACCGGTCCTTGAAGGCCTGCCGCATGACGTCCCCGGTGGTGCTGCCCGCGGTGACCGCGACCCTGCGACCCGCCAGGTCCGACAGACGCTTGACCGCGCGATCCGCCCGCGCCAGCACCCCCGCGCCATCGACGAAGATCAGGTTGGAGAAGTCCACGCGCTCCTGCCTCGACAGGGTAGCGCTGGTCGTGCCGCATTCGAGGTCGACCTTTCCGGCGCTGACCATGTCGATCCGGTTGGCCGACGTGACCGGAACCCACTGCACCCGCAGCCCGGGCAGCTTGTGGGCTTCGCGCAGGTGCCCGACTACCCGCTCGCACAACTCGACCGAGTAGCCCACCGGACGTCCTTCCTGGCCGACGAAGGAGAAGGGCGCCGAATCCGTGCGATGCCCGAGCAGGATGACCCCGCTGTCGCGGATGCGGGCGAGGGTTCCGCCCGGTTCGGCGGCGAGCGCGGGCAACGCCGAAAGCGCGGCCAGGAGGGCGAGCGCCGAGCGCAGAAGGCGCGAGCGCGAAGGGGTGGGCATCGTGGACATCAGGCACTCCGGTGAGGCCGGCACTCTTACCGGCGAAGAAGCAGGCATTCTACGCTTCGCTCGTGGCACGCGATCGCTTTCGATCCGGCTTGCGGAGGCGGACATGAGGGAACCCCGGCGCGGCGTATCGTTCCTGCTCTCGGCGGTGCTGTCGAGGCGCCGGCGACGACGCTCGTCCGCGCCGGTGGTGCGACCTGCGTCCACGCGAATCGAACCCGCAGGCGACACGCTGTTCGGCCGCCTTGCCCGGTCCGCCGGCCTCGAGCCCCCGGCCAGCGCGGTCCATCCGCTGGACGATCCGCAGGCGGCATTCGCCGCGCGGATGCTGACCGCGCGGGCCGCCCAGCGCTCGCTCGACGTGCAGGTCTACCTCTGGCATGACGATCCGACCGGAAGGCTGCTGCTCGAGGAGGCGCGGAGCGCAGCCGAGCGTGGGGTGCGGGTGCGCCTGCTCATCGACGACAACGGGGGGCCGGCGCTCGACCCGCTGCTCGCGATGCTCGATGCGTTGCCCGGGCTGGAGGTGCGGCTGTTCAACCCGACGGTCAGTCGCGGATGGTGGCGCTGGCTCGCATGGATTCGCGAGTTCTCGCGCCTGCACCGGCGCATGCACAACAAGGCGTGGATCGTCGACGGGTGCCTTGCGATCGTCGGGGGGCGCAACATCGGCGATGCGTATTTCGCATCGGATGCGCGGATGAGTTTCGCCGACCTCGACCTGCTGGCACTCGGGAGGGTCGCCGAGGAGGTCGGCGAGAGCTTCGATCGCTACTGGAATGCGCCGCACGCCTGGCCGGCGGCGGCGCTGCTCGGTGGCGTGGAGGCGATGAGCGCCGAGGCGTTCGCCGGCCTGCTGGCCGCCGACCGGCGCGAGCCGCTCGTGCACGAGCGCGCGCAGGCCGCGCTGCGCTCGATGCTGTTGCACGACCTCTCGCTGGGCGTGCTCGAGTGGGAGCGCGTACCCGTTCGGTTGCTGGTCGACGATCCGTCCAAGGTCGTGGTGCCGGCCGGGGGCGCGGGGCGCGGGCTTCTCGAACCGCTGCTCGGTGCGTTCGGCAACCCGGAGCACCGGCTCGACCTGGTGTCGCCGTACTTCGTTCCCGGTCGCGATGGCGTGCAGGTGCTGGCGGCGCTGGTGGCTCGGGGTGTGCGCGTGCGGGTTCTGACGAATTCGCTGGCGGCGACCGACGTGCCTGCAGTGCATGCGGGATACGCCCGGTGGAGAACGCAGCTGCTGCGCGCCGGCGTGGAGCTCTACGAACTGCGGCCCGACGCTCGACGACGCAGGCGGCGGTCGCGCCGGGTGCGTCTGCTCGATCGAAAGGCGCCACCCGCCAGCCTGCACGCGAAGACCTTCGCGGTCGACGGGCAGCGGATTTTCGTCGGTTCGTTCAACCTCGATCCCCGGTCGGCGGCACTCAACACCGAGATGGGTCTCGTCGTCGACAGCGCGGTGCTGGCCGGTCGCCTCGGCAGCGCGCTGGACGTGATCCACCCCCATGTCGCCTGGAAGGTCATGCTGGATCCGGACGGTCGTCCCCGATGGCACGGGGAGGGCCAGTGGAGTTCGCTGCGCGAGCCGGGTGCAGGTTTCTCCCGGCGGCTGATCGTGGGCCTGATGGCGTGGCTCAGGATCGACTGGCTGCTGTGATCCGGGTGCAAGGAAGCGCCGACAGCGAACAGGTCGTCAGTGCCCGGCCCACGCCCAGATGTCGAGCGTCGTCGTGCAGCCGGGCACCGGGTGCGACGGAGACTGAACCGCGCAATAGGGGATGCTGCGCAGACCGGTCGCCGCGTTCCAGACGCCGAGTCGGTCGTGGAAGCCCTCCAGCGAGGTGGAGAAGTGCAGGGCGCGTGTGATCGAGTCCGCGCCGACGCCGGCCGCCTCGCAGATTCGCATCGCGTGCCCGATCAGCACGTTCATCTCCGCCCGCGCGACCAGTCCCATGCGTCTGCCTGCGTCGACCGCACCGATCGAGGCGTCTGCGCCGGCCCGGTCGCAGGCCATCAGACCGGACGCGAACACGAGTCCGGCAGCCTGCACCGCATGGGCTCCGAACGTGGCCTCGGGCGGAATATCGACCTCGATGACCCGTTTGCCGGGCAGGGCGGAGTCGCGAAGCGCGACCAGGTTGACCTCGAGACTCCCGTCGACCAACCCGAAGTCGCACGCCTGGACGATCGTGAGGGCGACCTGTCTCGCGCCGAAGCGGTCGTTCCAGACCTCCAGGAAGTGCGGCAGGTCCTCGGCGTGGCGGAGGTAGGCCTGCGCCTTCAGCGCCCCGCGCGCCGAAGCACCTGCGGCGACCAGAGCCGGCATGAGCCGTTGATCGATCACGTACTCGGCCTGCTTGCGGGCCTCGTGTCCGCCCCACAGGCTGTGCGCTGGCACGTGGGCGCGCGGATCGGGCCCATCGGGTCCGCGGGCCATCTGGCCGGCAACGAATACGAGATCACCGCTGACCGTGGCCGGCACGAAGCCGGACCAGCTGGGCGCGGTGACCGTCGGCGGGTCGACGCGCCGGGGGTCCAGGCCATGCCCCGGGAGGGTGGCGAGGACGTTCGCGCAGATGTCGGCCCCGTCGGGCAGCAGTGCGGACATGATGACCGAGGTGCTGGGCGGGATGTAGTCGCCGAACGCCGCGCGGCGCGCGCGGTGATAGGGGTCGACTGCCTTCCACGTCGGGTAGTACTGATCGAGACGGACCGTATTCGCGAAGGACGTGCCCGCCTGCTCGAGCATTGCCTTCAGGCGATCGGCCACGGCGTCGCCTTCCCGGCGATGACGCGGCAGGCCGTGCGAGGGCAGAGCGCGGTCGCCCGCGAATGCCGCCGAGGAAGACAGTCCGGGGCCGATCGCCTCGATGCCGTTGGCGAAGATCCAGGGGCCGCCCTGTACGCAAGCCGCATGGGAGAGCTCGCTGCAGGGCAGCGGAGTGGTGGCGATCAGGGAAACGGGCACGGCATGTCCTCGGGCGTCAGTGGATCGGGATCAGTGGGTATCCAGGCGGATACCCGCCTCGCGGATCACGCGAGACCAGCGCGTGGTCTCGTCGCGGAGGAATGCAGCGAAGTCGAACCCCTCCGGGGGTACCTCCGCCCCGAGCGCGGCAAGCCGGTCACGGACCTCGGGCAGCGCGACGGCGCGGGACAGATCGGCGCGCAGGCGCTGCAGGACGGATGCGGGTACGCCGGCAGGCGCCGCGGCGCCGTAGAACCCGAGCGACTGGAATCCGACGACGCCGCTTTCGGCCACCGTGGCCAGCTCGGGCCAGTTCGCGAGGCGTCTTTCGCTGCCGATCGCAAGGAGATTGATCTTTCCGGCCTTTGCCAGGGGCGAGGCGGAGGGCAGGTTCACGAACAGGTAATCGACCCGGCCGGCCATCAATTCGTTGAGCGCTGCGCCGCTTCCGTTGAACGGCACGTGGGTGCCCCGCAGGCCCGCGAGCTGGTTGAACTGCTCGGCGGACAGGTGCGGACCGGACCCGATACCGACCGAGGCGTAGTTCACTGCGTCGCCCCGTCCCCTTGCCCAGGCGACCAGTTCGCGGACGCTGTGCGCCGGGACCCGCGGGGAACTGACCAGAACATTCGGTGCCGTCCCGATCAGGCCGATGGGGACCAGATCGCTCACCTTGTACTGCGCGCGGGCATGAAGACCCGGCAGCAGCACGAACGGCGCGCTGATGAACGCAAGGGTATGGCCGTCGGGCATCGCGCGGGCGGCGAGTCCGTAGGCAAGCATTCCCCCCGCGCCCGGGCGGGGATCGACGACCAGCGGTTGTCCCAACAGCTCCGACCAGCGTGTGCTCACGGTTCGGGCGATCGTGTCGGACACGCCACCGGCCGGGAAGTCGACGATCCAGCGGATCGGTTTCTGGGGCCACGAAGACTGGGCGCTGGCGGCACCGGTGGCCAGCACGGCGCAAAGCATGATCGGTACAGCCCGAATCCCACACATGCGGAGGCTCCCAGGCACGAGTGACTGCGCGACACCGGGATCGCCGCGCGGAGCACACGAGGGTCGTCGTGCGGCTCGCGCACGAATCACACGAGCCACGTCCTCGTTTATGCTAGGTTGTCGCCTGCCAGTCAATAGCATCCGGGCGCCCGATCGGTCCGGACGCGTGACAGCCGCGAGGGCCGGGCCGACGGGAGTCCGTGCAGCAGCCAGAGGCCTTCGCGGGGTCGGGAGTTGGCCGGGTCGACCGCGTTGCGCGGCCCCCGGCAAGCCTCGCGCATGGCGCACAACCCGGCGGGATCCGAGCCCACGTGGCGCTGCGTTCGACGCTGCGTGCCGGTCGCGGCGACAGGAGGAGACGATGGACAAGCCGTTGAAGCTGCGCGGGTTGTATCCCGCGCCCTCGGTGCCTTTCGGTGCCGACCACGCGATCCTGGAGCCTGAATTCGCGCGTCATCTCGCGGCGATGGGAACGATCGCGGGTCTGGGCGGAGTGGCGGTCAACGGCCACCAGGGCGAGATGCTGGCCCTCTCGCGCCGCGAACAGGTGCGACTGGTGGCCCTGGCGCGCGATGCGCTGCCACCGGACAAACATGTGATATCGGGCGTACTGGGCTCGGCGATCGAGGACTCGGTCGAGCAGTTGCGCGAACTGCGCGCGGCCGGTGCCGATGCCGCACTGGTCCTGCCCCCGTTCGACTACATGCCGCGTCGGATACTGGCCCGCTCCCGAGACGCGGTCGTGGGGTACTTCAAGGCACTGTCCGAGCGGGTCGATCTGCCGCTGGTCATCTTCCAGTACCCGCACGCGACCGGCTCATGGTACGACACCGAGACCATGGATCGACTCGCCGACATCCCTTCGGTGGTTGGCGTCAAGCACGCGATCCGGCACCTCGAACTGTACGCGGAGCAGTGGGCCGTGCTGCGCGGGCGGATTTCGGTACTTGCCGCCCGCGATGCGCCCGGCCTGCTCGCGAAGATGCTCGTGGGGGCGGACGGCTCCTGCATCGGCATCAGCAACATCGCGCCCGCCCTGTGGGCACGGTTCACGTCGCAATGCCTCGAAGGGCAATTCGAACCCGCTCGAGACCTGTTCATGCGCCACCTGTTGCCGCTGGTGTCCCACGTCTGGAGCGAGCGCGTGCCGCGCAGGGTTTCCTACAGCGCGACCACCAAGGAGGCGCTGGTGCAGCTCGGGGTATTCAGCAGCGCGCGAGTGAGGCCGCCCGAACTCGATGCCAACCTCGCCGAGCGCGAGCGCGTGACCGAGGGCTTGCGCAGGGCCGGGCTGCTCCCGGTGGGCCAGTCGTTCGACGGATGGGGGCGCGGATCGTGAGCGAGCGCAAGGCAGCCGCCTCGCGCGGCGCGAAGCGGGGAGTGCAGGCGGCACTTGCGGTCCTGCTGCTGGCGGCCGCGACCTGCAACGCCCAGGCGTCGTGGCCCTCTCGACCGGTGCGCGTGATCGTCCCGATCGCGGCCGGCGGCGTCACCGACGTGATCGTCCGTCATGCCGCGCAGGCCCTCGCGCCGCGCATCGGCCAGCCGCTCGTGGTCGACAACCGTACCGGGGCCAACGGGATGATCGGGGCCGAGGCCTGTGCCCGTGCCGCTCCCGACGGGCAGACGCTGTGCGTGCTCAACACCGGCGTGATCTCGGTGAATCCGGTCGTGTACGAGCGCCACCCGTTCGATCCGGCGCGTGCATTCATTCCCGTGGTCAATCTGTACACGCTGACCGGAGCGGTGGTGGTGCCCGCTGCAAGCCCGTTCCGGACCGTGCAGGACCTTCGCGCCGCGGCCGTGGGTCGGACTCGCGCGCTCAACTTCGGCACGATCGGGCCGGGATCGTATCCGGACATGTTCCTCGGGTGGCTGAACGCGTACTGGAACAGCGAGATCGTCGGAGTACCGTATGCAGGAGGCGGTCCGGTGGCCATCGCGCTGCTTGCCGGTGAAGCCCACGTCTCCGCCGCGGCGCTCGGGAACTTCATCGGCCAGATCAAGGGGGGGCAATTGCGTGCGCTTGCCGTATCGGGCAGTTCGCGCTCGCGGCTTGTCCCGGACGTACCGACCTATGGCGAATCGGGACTGGGCGATTTCCGTGGCCACCTGTGGTGGGGCCTGTTCGCACCCGCCGGGCTGGAGCGTGCGCTGGTGTCCCGGCTGAATCGGGAATTCGGAACCCTGTTTCGGGAGCCCGCCTTCGTCACCTTCCTGGAGTCGCAGGCGGCCGAGCCATCGGTGGGTACGCAGGAGGCCTTCGCGCAGTTCGTGCGGGCCGACGCGGAGTGGACGGCTGGATTGCTGCGCTCGCTGCGCGCCGCGCGCGGCGCCGGTCCTGCTGAGCGGCGCTGAGGGGCAGGCGGGCGACCGCGCCGTCTGCGGGTGTAGGATCGGGGGTTCGCGTCCGCTCCGGACACACCCACGGGGGACCCATGCGCCCACTGCTCCTTGCTCTCCTGCTGGCCGGCTCGGTCGGTGCCTCCACCGCGCTGGCCCAGTCGGCGGCGGGTCGCTATCCCGTCAAGCCCATCCGGATGATCGTCGGCTACGCGCCCGGGGGCGGCACCGACATCATGGGCCGGTTGATGGCGCAGCAGATCAGCGACGCGCTCGGGCAGCCGGTGATCGTCGAGAACCGTCCCGGCGCGGCGCAGAACGTGGCGGCCGAATTCGTCGCGCGCCAGCCAGCGGACGGCTATACGCTGTTCATGAGCTCGGCCGCCCACGGCATCAACGTGAGCCTCTACGCGAAGATCAACTACGACCCCGTCCGCGACTTCACGCCGATTTCGATATTCGCGACGAGTCCGAACCTGCTGCTCGTCCACCCGTCCTTTCCCGCGAAGACGGTGAAGGACTTCATCGCCGTGGCGCGGCGCACCAAGGGCGGGCTGAATTATTCGTCCTCGGGCGTGGGCAGTTCGCAGCACCTGTCCGGCGAGATGCTCAAGGTCATGCTGGCCAGCCCGATGACGCATGTTCCGTACAAGGGCAGTGCGCCGTCCCTTGCGGGACTGGCCAGTGGCGAGGTCGACTTCGCGTTCAACAACATTCCCTCCGCGCAACCGTTGATCAATGCCGGGCGGATCAGGGCGATCGGCATCACCAGCGCGAAGCGCTCGCCGCTGCTGCCGGACCTGCCCACGATGGTCGAAGGCGGGCTACCCGGATTCGTGACCGAGACCTGGTATGGATTCCTGGCACCCGCAGGCCTCGCTCGCGAAATCGTCACGCAGCTGAACGAGGTCGCGGTGCGAGCGGTGCAGCGACCCGATATCCGCGAGCGGTTTGCCCAGATGGGGGCCGATCCGATCGCGGAGCCACCGGAATTCTTCGCTCGCTACCTCGCCGCCGAAATCGCCCGCTGGGCCAGGGTGATCCGGGAGTCGAAGGCCCGCGCTGAATGAGAAGGGCCGGACGGCGGATGGCAGGGCGGTCCGTGGTTCGCGGTCGTCGATGACCCTCACTGCAGACCAGGTGCGGCGCCGGGCCATCCGGCTGGGGGTGGCGCTCACCTTCTTCAACTTCACCGGCGCCAACGCGATGCGGGTGCTGCTCACGCTCTACGTGCTGGAGCTGGGCGCCTCGCAATGGGTGGTTGGTGTTCTGGGCGGCCTGCTCTACCTGTTCCCGCTGCTGCTCTCGTGGCCGATCGGAGCGCTTGCCGATCGCCGTGCTGCGCGTGGAATACTCGTCTTCGCCGGCGCGTGCGCTGCCGTATCCCTGCTGCTGCTGTACCTGTTTCCCGTACTGCCGATGTTCTACGTGGCAGCGGCGCTGAACGGACTTGCGCTGGCGTTCTATCACGTCACGTTGCAGAACCTGTTTGGCAACCTGAGCACGGCCGACGACCGGGCGGCGAACTTCGCGAACTTCAGCCTGGCCGGTGCCTCGTCCACCTTCGCCGGGCCCCTGCTGGCCGGGATCGCGATCGATGCGCTCGGCCACTCCTGGTCGTGCCTCGTGATCGCCGCGGTCTCCCTCGTGGTGCTGGGACTGCTGGCGATCGAGGGACGCTTCCTCCCGCCCGGGCAGCCTCGCTCGGCCCAGGCTGCATCCGCGCCGCTGCGCATCGACCGGCCGATGGTGGTCATGCTGGTCGTGAGTGGCCTGGTGCAGCTGGGCTGCGACCTGTTCCAGTTCTACGTCCCGATCCACGGCCATCAGATCGGCCTGTCAGCCTCGGCCATCGGTGCGGTACTGGCCGCCTTCGCGGCTTCATCCTTCATCGTGCGCATGTTCCTGGCCCGACTGTCCCGGCGCATTCCTCCCTATCAGCTGATGATCTGGGTGTTCCTGACCGGGGCAGCGGGGCTGGCGATCACGCCCTTTTCGGACAGCGCGGTGTCGTTCGCGCTGATCGCGTTCGGTTTCGGGCTCGGCATGGGTATCGGCATCCCGCTCACCGTGATGCTGATGTACGAAAGCTCCGCCAAGGGACGTTCCGGCCAGGCTCTCGGGCTGCGTCTGACCGCGAACAACGCGGTGCGCATGGGAGGGCCGATGGCGTTTGGTGCACTGGGCGGAGCGATCGGAGTCGCCGGGGGGCTATGGGTGCTCGCGGCACTTATGCTGGCAGGAGCGGCGCTGTCGCGCTGGCACGCGAAGGCGTCGCGGGCGGGCTGAGCGCTCTGGCGCCGACCCGACGCAGGGGGGAAGGGTGGGGGCAGTAGACGCGATCTGGGTGTCGATCGCCGCGGCGTGCGCCACGCTCGCGGCCATCCACGCGCACGTCGTGCTCAACCGGCCCTCAGCCACGGCTCATCTGGCGTTCGCAGTCCTGTCGGCGAGCGTGGCCGTGATTGGCCTTCTCGAACTGGACATGCTGTTGGCGGAGTCCCCCGCCGAGTTCGGGCGCCGGCTGTGGTGGTACCAATGGCCCGTCTGGACCGGTGTCGTCGCGCTGGTGTTCTTCGTGTGGCGTCATCTGCGAGCAGGGCGCCGATGGCTGGGCTGGACGGTCATCGTCCTGCGCACCCTCACGGTCGTGGCCAACGCGCTGTCCGATCCCAACGTCAACTATCGCGAGATCACCGAACTGGTGCCGGCGACGATGTTCGGCGACAGCGTGGTCGTCGCCGTGGGGCGTCCGGGACTCTGGCTGCCGCTCGCACACCTCTCGCTGCTGGCCCTGATCGCCTTCGTGGCCGACGCCACGCTCACGCTTTGGCGCGAGCGTCGGCGCGACTCCTCGCTGCTGCTGGCCGCTTGTCTGCTGATGTTCGTGGTGACGGCGACCGGGGTCGTGGTCGTGTCCTTCTGGGGACTGGTCCGGATCCCGCCGCTGGTCACGCTGCTGTTCGTGCCCATCGTTCTGGCGATGGGCGCGGAACTCAGCCGTGAGCTCGTGCGAGCGGCTGCGGTGAGCGCCGAACTCGTCATCAAGGACGGGGAGCTTCGTGAATCCCGGCGCCGGCTGGAACTCGCCGCCGACGCCGCGAATGCCGGACTGTGGGGCATCGAGCGGGCGACCGGATCGCTCTGGGCCACTCCCCGGGCAATCCACATGCTGGGGCTTGAACCATCGGGCCCCCATCGGATAGAGGACGTGCTGCAGGCCGTTCATCAGGACGACCGAGACCGGATGCGCGCGGCGCTGGGCGAGGCGAACCAGGACGGCACGCTGCACACGCTCGAATATCGCGTACCCGGTCCGGACGGATCGGTGCGCTGGTTCGTGTACTCGGGCTCGGCGAGCGATTCCCGCGCGGGGGGCTTCGACGGGATCACCGGAGTGAGCCTGGACATCACCCAGAGAAGGAAGTCCGAGGCCGACGCGCTGCTCTACCGTTCGGAAATGGAGCGGCTGTCGCGCCTCGCGACGCTCAACGAACTGTCCGGCGCGCTCGCGCACGAAATCAACCAGCCGCTGGCGACCATCATGAGCAATGCCGAGGCGGCACAAGGCATGCTGGAGCGGTCGAGGCCTGACCTCGACGAGTTGCGCGCGATGCTGCACGACATCGTCATCGCCGACGAGCGCGCGGGCGCGGTGATCCAGCGCATGCGCGCCTTGCTGGGGCGGCGTGGACTGGACCCGATGGTGATCGAGTGCGCGGCGCTGCTTCGAGGGGTGTTGAGCTTCATGCGGACCGAGCTGATCAGCCGGTCGGTGCAGGTGCACCTTGATGTCCCGGACAGCGCCCTGAAGGTCGAGGTCGACCGGGTGGCGATGGAGCAGGTGCTGATCAATCTGCTCAGCAACGCGTGCGAGGCGATGGCGGATCTCGAACCGGAAGAGCGCCGGATCGTGCTGTCCGCGTGCGAGGAGCAGGGGCGGGTGAGGATCCGCGTGGAGGACCATGGCCGTGGGCTGCCCGTTCCCCCGGAACAGGTGTTCCAGTCTTTCTACACCACGAAGCGGGAAGGGCTCGGGCTCGGCCTGGCGATCTCACGCTCGATCGTCCAGTCGCATGGGGGACGCCTGATCGCGCGCAACCGGGATGGCGGCGGCGCAGGCTTTATCATTGATCTCCCGTCGATGCGCCCGGAGTCAGGCAGATGATCACCGTGCATGTGGTGGATGACGAGCCCGAACTGCGCCGGGCGCTCGCGCGCGTGCTCGAGTCCGGCGGCTACCGGGTGCGCGCGTGCGCGAGCGCCGACGAGTTTCTCGACGGGCTTCAGGAGACGATGTCCGGCTGCGTGCTGCTCGATGTGGCCATGCCGGGCATCGATGGCCTCGCCCTGCAGGAGAAGCTGCGGGTCGTCGCACCGCACCTTCCGATCGTGTTCCTGACCGGCCGTGGTGACATCGCCATGAGCGTGAGGGCGATGAAGTCCGGTGCGGTGGATTTCCTCACCAAGCCGGTTCGTCGCGCGGACCTCCTGCGCGCGGTGCGTACGGCCGTCGAGCGCGCCGAGCAGTCACGCCTGGAGCACGAGCGGATCGAATCGGCGAGGGCGAAGGCGACACGACTTACCCCTCGCGAACGCGAGGTGATGCAGCATGTGCTCGCGGGACGCCTGAACAAGATCATCGCGGACCGACTCGGCACGGCAGAGGGAACGGTGAAGGTCCACCGCGCTCGTCTGATGGAAAAGCTCGGGCTGGATTCCGTTCCCGACCTCGTGCGCTTCGCGGAACTTGCGGGTATCAGTCCGGCGGCGGATCGGGACGACGAGTAGCCCGGTCGCCGGGCAGTCGCGGACTAAACGACCGTTTACCCCGTGGGGGGCGGTCGTACCGGCGTCAGTTCCAACGGGAGGTGGGAGGCTCGCGCCCACTCCATCGTCGCGCCCGGCCGCAGGCCAGGGCGTCGATGCGCGACGACGATCCCCCAGCCCGGACCGCGTGCGTCCCAGCGGCCTGTCCGGAGCCAGGGAGACGCCTGCAACGGCCAACGGCGCCTGATCCCGAAGCGATCCTGCGGATCGCGTCAACCTTGGTGCAATGGGCTGCATCGATACGGGCTCGTAAGCTCCGTGCTCGAGTCGTCAGGCGCCCATTGCGCCGGAGGAGAGGAAATGACCCGGTTGATTCGCGGTGCAGTTGCGTTGTTGATGGCCTCGCTGCTGTCGGGAATGGCGAGCGTTGCCCTCGCTCAGCCGACGGGAAGATCCGAGGCTCCGCGCCGGCCCAACATCCTCGTCATCATGGGCGACGACATCGGGCAGTTCAACATCAGCGCCTTCAACCTGGGCATGATGGGCTACCGCACTCCGAACATCGACAGCATCGCGCGCCAGGGCGCGCTGTTCACCGACTGGTACGGGCAGCAGAGCTGCACGGCCGGGCGGGCTGCGTTCGTGACGGGGCAGTCCCCGATCCGCACCGGCCTGACCAAGGTCGGTCTCCCGGGGACTCCCGAAGGCATGCGTCCGGAGGATCCCACCATCGCCACGCTCCTGCGGGCACGGGGATACATGACCGGCCAGTTCGGCAAGAACCATCTCGGCGACCGCGACGAGATGCTGCCGACCCGCCACGGCTTCGACGAATTCTTCGGCAACCTCTACCACCTCAATGCGGAGGAAGAGCCCGAGAACGTCGACTATCCGCGCAATCCGGAGTTCCGCAAGCGGTTCGGTCCTCGTGGCGTCATCCACTCCTTCGCCGACGGTCGAGTCACCGACACCGGTCCGCTCACGCGCAAGCGGATGGAGACGATCGACGACGAGGTGATGACGAAGACCCTCGACTTCATGGATCGCGCCCGCAAGGCGGACCGGCCGTTCTTCGTGTGGTGGAACTCGACCCGGATGCACATCTTCACCCGCCTCAAGCCCGAGTCGCAGGGTCGTACGGGACTGGGCATCTACGCCGACGGCATGGTGGAGCACGATCGGCATGTCGGCCAGTTGCTGGCCAAGCTGAAGGAACTGGGCGTGGACGACAACACCATCGTCGTCTACACCACCGACAACGGTGCCGAGGTCTTCACCTGGCCCGACGGCGGTACCACCATGTTCCGCGGCGAGAAGAACACGAACTGGGAGGGCGGCTACCGGGTTCCGGCGATGATGCGCTGGCCCGGGGTGATCCAGCCGGGCACCGTGATCAACGACATCGCTGCCCACGAAGATCTGATGCCGACGCTGCTGGCTGCGGCCGGCGATTCGACCGCCCGCGAGGATCTCCTGAAGGGACGGCGCGTCGGCGACCGCACCTACCGCGTGCACCTCGACGGCCATGACCTTGGGCCTGCGCTGCGCGGCAAGGCTCCGTGGCCGCGGCGGGACTTCATCTACTGGACCGACGACGGAAGCGTGGCCGCGCTGCGCTACGACAACTGGAAGGTGACGTTCCTCAGGCAGAACGCACACGGCCTTCATGTCTGGCAGGCGCCCTTCGAGCAGTTGCGTGCCCCGATCCTGACCAACCTGCGGATGGACCCTTTCGAGCTCGCCCATGACATCGGGGCGGAGTACCAGCGCTGGTACCTCGATCGGATGTTCATGATCGCCCCGGCAATCGACCACGTCGCCCGCTGGCTCCAGAGCTTCAAGCAGTTTCCCCCGAGGCAGAAGCCCGGCAGCTTCAACCTCGACCGGGTGATGGAGATGGTGACGCGACCCGCTCGCAACTGAGCGCCGAGAGCCCGATCGACCGGACGGCAGCGCTTGCGCTGCCGTCTGTCATTCCGGGCGCCGCACCCGGCGCGCGTTTGCAGGATACCCATGGATACGGCCGATCTGTCCCGCCGAGCGCTGCTTGCCTTCGTCTCCACGCTGCTTGCGAGCGGCTGTGCGGGCGGCATGCCAGCGTCGCGCTCGGATCCTCTGCCCTCCTGGAGCGAGGGCCCCGCACGTGATCGCATCATGGCCTTCGTCCGCGAGGTCACCGACCCGTCTTCGGCCGCGTATGTGCCCATGGGCGAGAGGCTCGCGGTCTTCGACAACGACGGCACCTTGTGGTGCGAGCAGCCGATCTACGTCCAGGCCGCGTTCATCGCCGACCGCATTCGCGAGCAGGCCTCGAGCCACCCCGAATGGAGTACGCGAGAGCCGTTTCGCGCGGTGCTGGCCGGGGACCGGGCCGCTCTCGCCGCAGGGGGCGAGCGGACGCTGATGGAACTGGTGATGGCCACGCATGCCGGGATGACGGTCGAGGGCTTCTCCGGGATCGCGGCGCGATGGATCGCAGAGGCCCGTCATCCACGATTCGGCCGTCGATATACCGAACTGGTCTACTCGCCGATGATCGAACTCATGCGCTGGCTGCGCGGTCTCGGGTTCGGGACGGCGATCGTGACCGGAGGAGGCGTCGAGTTCGTGCGTACCTTCTCGCTGCCGGTCTACGGCGTTGCCCGGGAACACGTCGTCGGATCCTCGATCCGCACCCGATACCAGGCCGATGCGCCGGGCCCGCGACTCATGCGCGAGGCGGAGATCGATTTCATCGACGACAAGGCGGGCAAGCCCGTCGGTATCCATCGTCAGTTCGGCATGAAGCCGATCGCGGCCTTCGGCAATTCGGACGGCGACTACGAGATGCTCGAGTGGACCACCTCGGGCACCGGGGCTCGGCTCGGCATGATCGTCCACCACGACGACGCCGAGCGTGAGTACGCGTACGATCGTCGCTCGGCGGTGGGACGACTCGACCGCGCCCTCGATGACGCCGCATCGCGAGGGTGGCTGGTGGCCAGCATGCGTCGCGACTGGCGACGGGTCTTCGCTTGAAGCGGCGGCGCAAGCGGGGGGACGGGGCGGCGCCGCCCGGCGCTCCCACGGGGGATGCGCCCGCCCGCCCGTCGGCGTCGGCATCGCCCCGGCCAGCGCTCGCGCGCCCCCGCGTTCGCAGCCTCGCGGTCGCCCTTGGGGCCGGCGTGGTCATCGCCTGCCTGGTCCTGCTTGCGCGCTGGCCGGGAAGCCCTGTCCCGGCAGCGGCGCCGGACTACGTCGGCAGCACCCGCTGTGCCGGTTGCCATGCCTCGCAGCATTCGGCCTGGCAAGGCTCTCACCACGCGCGCGCGATGCAGCATGCGACTGCCGGGACCGTTCTGGGCGACTTCGGTGATGCCGTCCATGTCCACGACGGCGTGCGTTCCCGGTTCTACAAGCAGGATGGACGGTACCGGGTGCAGACCGACGGGCCGGACGGAAAGCCGGCGGATTACGAGATTCTCTACACCTTCGGGGTCTACCCGCTCCAGCAGTACCTGGTGGAGATCGAGTCCGGGCGCCTGCAGGCGCTCTCGGTGGGCTGGGACTCCCGCCCCCGCGAACAGGGCGGGCAGCGGTGGTTTCGCCAGTATCCCGGGGAGAAGATCGACCATCGGGACGAACTGCACTGGACGCGCGCCAGCCAGAACTGGAACGCGATGTGCGCGGATTGCCACTCGACCGACGTTCGCCGCGGTTACCACCCTGACGATCATCGCTACGACACCCGCTACCGGGAAGTCTCGGTCGGATGCGAGTCCTGCCATGGGCCCGCCGCTCGCCACGTGGAGTGGGCGAAGGGCGGCAGCCGATCCGACCCTTCGAAGGGGCTGGCGCTGCAATTGAACGAGCGCAAGGGGGCGGGTTGGGCGATCGACCCTTCGACCGGCACGGCCCGGCGCAGCGGGCCGATGCGAGAGAGGCCGGAACTGGAGGTCTGCGCGGCCTGCCATTCGCGCCGCGCGCAGTTTGCCGAGGGCTGGCATGCGGGGAGGGCCTTCATGGATCATTACCTGCCAGCGACGCTGACGCATGGACTGTACTTTCCGGACGGACAGCAGCGTGACGAGGTGTTTACCTGGGGGTCGTGGGTCCAGAGCCGGATGCATCGGGCCGGCGTGACCTGCAGCGACTGCCACGATCCGCACACGCAGGCCCTGCGTGCGCCGGGCAATGCGGTCTGCGCGCAGTGTCACGAGTCGTCCCGATTCGACTCGCCCCGCCACCATCGCCATGCGCAGCAGTCGAGCGGAGCGCAGTGCGTCGAATGCCACATGCCGGCAACGAAGTACATGGTCGTGGACCCCCGACGGGATCACGGCATGCGAATCCCGCGCCCGGATCTCTCCCTCAGCCTCGGCACGCCGAACGCGTGCACGCAGTGCCATCAGGATCGAACGGCGCAGTGGGCGGTGGAGGCCCTGCGCAGCTGGGGAGCGGACTCGCGCCTTGGCCGGCCGCATTTCGGCACCGTGCTGCAGGCTGCCCGTCGGGGCGAGCCCGGCTCGGCTGCGAGCCTGATCGGACTGGTGACCGATCGAGATCAGCCCGGCATCGTGCGCGCGACGGCGTTGGGCCTGCTCGCGCGGTACCCGGGCACGTCAGCGGTCGACGCCGCCCGCAGGGCGCTGGCGGATGTCGATCCTCTCGTCCGACATGCCGCCGTGGGATCGCTTGCCCAACTCGCTGCCGATCAGGTCGGTCTGGGTACATCTCCGAGCTTCGATGACCCTGTCCTGGCGGTTCGACTGGAGGCCGCGCGCGCGTTGATCGCCCAGGGACCGCTGGCTCGCTCCCCCGACTCCACCCCGGTCGATCGCGCGTTGCGCGAGTTCGAGCGGGTGCAGCGCGCGAACGCCGATCGACCGGAGTCGCTCCTGGGACTGGGCAACCTGCTCGCCGCGAGAGGTCGGCTCGACGATGCACAGTCGGTTTTCAGGTCCGCGATCGCGCTCGATCGGGGCTTCGTCCCGGCGTACGTGAATCTTGCGGAACTGATGCGTGCCCGATCGACCGAACAGGACGTCCAGGCACTGTTGAGATCAGGCCTGAGGGAGGCGCCGCGGGCTGCGGCGCTCAGATCGGCGCTTGGCCTGTCGCTGGTGCGGGAAGGTCGGCACGCGCTGGCGGTGCAGGAGCTGTCGGCTGCGTACGCCCTGGCCTCCTCGGAGCCGCGACATGCCTACGTGTATGCCATGGCACTGAAGGAACGGGGGCGCGTACCCGAAGCGCTTCGCGTTCTGGAGGACAGCGTGGAGCAGAACGGAGATCGCGAACTGCGGCTGGCAATCGCCAGTCTTCGCATGCAGCGTGGCGAGGTCGACGCGGCCCGGCGGTCGCTGGCTGCGCTGGCCGCGACCAACCCGGAGGATCCCGCGCTGTCCCGCCTGCGGCCAACGAGGCCGATGCCGACGCCGACGCAGGATGCGCGTTGACCGCGCGGGCGCACCGGTCGGGTATCGAGCGATCCGCATCCACGCCAGGAGATCGACCATGATGCAGTTCGACAAGTCGGGCAGGAGCGCGTCGGTTGCGCGCACGGCGGCGACGTTGATTCGTCGCCTGGCAGGAGTCTGGCTGCTTGCGGTCTGCGCATCCATGGTCTCGGGGTGTGCAACACGGCCGGTCAACCCGCCCCTCGCCCAGGCCGATGCGAGGGTGGGTTACCGGTTCGAGACGCGGCGAGTGGCGCTTCGCAACCCCGAGAACCTCGTGGTCCTCGCGTTCTCGGGCGGCGGCACCCGGGCAGCCGCTTTTTCGTACGGGGTGCTCGAGTACCTGCGCAACACCACGGTGACGAACCGGGACGGGGCTCCCGTCCGGCTGCTCGACGAGGTGGCGGTGATCACAGGGGTTTCGGGCGGCAGTTTCACCGCGCTCGCCTATGGGCTGCACGGCGAGCGTCTTTTCGACCTGTACGAGGATCGGTTTCTCAAGCGCAACGTCCAGGGCGTGCTCGCCTCGCGTGCCCTGAACCCGACCTACTGGCCGCGCCTGCTGTCGAGCGGCTGGGATCGGTCCGAGCTCGCGGCCGAGCTGTACGACGAGATCCTCTTTCAAGGCGCCACGTTCGGAGACCTGCTCGATCGCCGGGGTCCGCTGATCCTCGCCTCGGCGACGGATCTGTCCTCGGGCGCGCGGTTCGTCTTCCACCAGCACACCTTCGACCTGATCTGTTCGGATCTCTCGCGGGTCAGGCTCTCGCGCGCTGCAGCGGCCTCGTCGGCCGTCCCCGTGCTGCTGTCGCCGGTTACCCTCGACAACTACGGCGGAACCTGCAATCGACGCCGCCCGGACTGGGTCGAGCGATTCATCGGGCAGGCCGACCCGCCCCGACCGGCCGCTCGCGCGATCCGCGCGCTTCGCGCGCAGGAGGCGTACGGTGACGGCGCTGCGCGGCCGTTCCTCCATCTGGTCGATGGTGGGGTGTCGGACAACCTCGGCATGCGCGGCGTGCTCGATGTCCTCGAACTGATGGAGGCGCTCCAGTCGCAGGACGGAGACCCGCTGCTCGACCAGGTTCGTCGCATCGTGGTGATCGTGGTCAACTCGCTGTCGGTCCCGCCCAACGACTGGGACCAGCGCGCGCGTGCCCCGGGTGCGATCGACGTGCTGCTTCGGTCGGCCGGAGTGCCGATCGACCATCACTCGTACGAGGCGGTCGAACTGCTCAAGGACACGGCAGCGCGCTGGCGCACCTTGCGCCGGCTTGCGGCGCAGGACGCATCGATGCTGCAATCGACCGAAGGACTGGCGTACTCGTCGCGCGTGCCGCAGGCGGACCTCTACGCGATCGACGTGTCGTTTCCGGCGCTGGAGGATTATGCGGAGTTCGCCTACCTCAACAGCCTGCCGACGTCCTTCACGTTGCCGCCCGAGGCCGTGGATCGCCTGCGAGCCGCGGCGGGCCGCATCCTGCAAGCGTCGCCGGAATTCCAGCGGCTGCTGAAGGACACCGGTGCGCGAATCGCACCCGGGGAATCGCCGGGTCCAGGCGCGGCATCACGGCTCGATGCGAAGTGACGTATGCTGGTCGCGGCAGCCGCGGATCCGCGACGGGTCTGCCTGCAACCCGTGGAGAACCTGCGATGAACCGGACGCCCGATCCTACCCCCACCTCTGCTCAGTGGCGCAGCCGAGCGGTCTACGCGACCTACGGGCTGTCGGCACTGGTGGGGCTGGTGGCCGGTTTCCAGTTCGGCGCGAGGGCAGGGGGCCTTGTGATCGGAGTGGTGGCCTCGATCAACGCGGCGGTGTTCCTGGCCCTGATCTGCGGAGGGCTGGCCGAACGAATGCTGCCGCGACGCTGAGCGCCACGGCGGCTCGTGCTGGAGAGAGGCTCTCAGCGGCGACGGTTGCGCTCGCTGAACGTGTTCAGCAGCCAGAAGGCGACGACGACGACCCACGCCAGCAGCAGCAGTTGCCAGATTTCCATGACGGTCCCCAGGGTTTGTGGTTGGTGGAGGTGCGCCAGCGGGCGCGCGGAGAGTTGAACGCCGGATTCAGCGGCTACCCGCCTCGACCGGCGGATGCAGCAGCCTCGAACCGGTCGCGGCATTCGCCAGGGGAAGCATGACGAGCAGGGTAACCACCAGCAGCGCCATCTCGGCGCAGTAGACGACGAGATACCCGGTGGCGGCGTCCAGCCCGGTCGCACCCGGCGCGATGCCCGCAATCGCGTTCACGACGTCGCGGAGAATACCCCCGAGGACCACGCCGAGACCGGCTGCCGTGGCCTGCACAGCCCCCCAGGCGCCCAGCGCAAGGCCGGTATGCTCCGGCGGGGCGTGTTGCATGGTGGCCGTCAGCGTGCCGTGGCCGAACAGCCCGCCGCCGACGCCCACCAGCAGCACGCCCAGCGCGAACAGCGGCAGGTTCCCTGCAGGCGCGGCCAGCGAGATGGCCATGAATGCAGGTATGCCGACCGCGGCTCCCGCGATGGCCATGCGAAACGCATCGGTCCCGCGGGAGAGAATCACCGAGGCGAACGCGAAGCCTGCAAGGCCACCCAGGGCGAGGGTCGCGGTCAGCAGGGTGGTCGATCCGATCGACATCGACAGCACCTGGCCCCCGTAGGGCTCCAGCAGGACATCCTGCATGCCGAAGGCCAGCGTGCCGAGCCCGATCGCGAGCAGGCGGCGCCGCGCGTTGGGGCCGCCGGCGTATACGCGCCATGCATCGATGAAGCCGGGGGCAGGCTCGTGCGCCGCGCGCCGGCGCCCCGGACGGCGCGTCTCCTGTTTCCAGAGGGCCAGCCCGTTGAGCACGAGCGTCGCGACGGCCGACCCCTGGATGACCTGCACGAGGCGACCGGGCGAGAAGTCGGACAGCAGCCAGCCGAACAGCACGGCCGAGCCCATCGAACCCAGAAGCAGCATCACGTACATGAGTCCGACGACGCGCGGCTGCGAGCGGGGAGCCACCAGATCGGTGGCGAGCGCCAGTCCGGCCGTCTGGGTGGTGTGTACCCCTGCGCCCACGAGCAGGAAGGCGAGCCCTGCAGCCAGCTGCCCGATCCAGGTGGGCCACTGATCCGACTGGCCCGCGCCGGACAGGACGAGCAGCGCGAAGGGCATGATCGCCAGCCCGCCGAACTGGATCAGCGTTCCCATCCACATGAAAGGGACGCGACGCCACCCCAGCGCCGATCGGTGGTGATCGGAACGGAATCCCACGAGCGCCCGCATCGGCGCGTAGAGCACCGGCAGCGAGACCATGATCGCGACCAGCGCGGCGGGTACGCCCAGCTCGACGATCATCACGCGGTTCAGCGTGCCGACGAGCAGCACCAGCGCCATGCCGACGGCGACCTGGAACAGGGACAGGCGCAGCAGGCGCGCGAGCGGCAGGTCGGCGCTGGCTGCGTCCGCGAACGGCAGAAAGCGCGGTCCCAGGCGCGCCCACGCGCGTCCAAGGGGGCCTGCAGTTCGGCTCATTGCATTCTCCGCGGTCGGACCCGGCTCGCGCAGGACCCTCGGTCGGTGGAGAGATACGTGCCGCTCGGGTGGGGCGGGATGCGGTCCCGGACCGCCGAGGTCCGGGACCGCCGGAGCGGGGCGCAAGGCCTCACCCCGTGTTCCTCATGCGGACACTACTTCTTCGCCGCGGGCGGCGCGGCTGCGGCCTGCGCAGAGGCCTGCGCGGTCGCGGTCTTGCCGTTGAGGAAGGTCTTCACCCACGTGGTGTTCGTGAGCAGCGCGACGTGCACCGCGAACGAACCGATGGCCACCGCGCTCAGGAAGAGCGGGATGCCGACCGAAGGCTTCACCACGAGCCAGATTTTTCCGTAGATCATGTCGAGCTCCTCGGTTTACTTGAGCCAGGGCGAATAGATGTAGGCGAGCAGGTGAGCGAGCGCCGCGATCATCCCGAAGATCTGCGTGCCCTGGATCAGGTGGCGGTGCAGTTCCTCGGATTCGGCCTCGGTCAGGCCTGTCGGCCACACCTTGTCTTTCGCGTCTTCCATGGTGGGTACTCCTAGTGAGACGTGAGTCTTCGTGCGTAACCCGCACGCGGGCTGCCGGTTCCCCGTCGGTGCGACTGCCCCGACGCCCCCCCGGCGTACCGGTGTTGCGGTTGTCATTTTAAAATGACACAAATTAATGTCAACCTAATCGAACACAAAATCGATCTGTCCAGCGACACGTCCGCAGACTGTCTCTTTTTTGTCCAGAACATCCGCATCCGCCCGGACCGCTGGCGCCGGGACACCCATCGAGGCGCCGCGCGCCGGCGCTGCCGGAGGCCGCATTCCGACGTAGCATGGGGGCCATGGACACGATCGATGGCGACGCTGCGTCGTCGGACCCGCAACCCGCGCCGGACGTCCCGGCGGCCGGTCTCGAGCGGGACGAATACTGGATGCGACGAGCCCTCGCGCTGGCGGAGCAAGCGGCAGTGCGCGGCGAGGTTCCGGTGGGCGCGGTCGTCGTACGCGGGAATACGGTGCTGGGGGAGGGCGCCAATGGCCCGATCGGCGCGCACGACCCGAGTGCGCACGCCGAAATCGTCGCGCTGCGAACCGCGGGGCGAATCGCGGGCAACTACCGCCTGCCCGGCTGCGAGCTCTACGTGACCCTGGAACCCTGCGCGATGTGTGCCGGCGCCATCCAGCACGCCCGAATCGCGCGACTCGTGTTCGGCGCGCACGATCCGAAAACGGGCGCATGCGGTAGCGTGGTCGACCTGTTCGCCGAGGCGCGCCTCAACCATCACGCGACGGTCGCCTCGGGCGTGCTCGCCGACGGCTGTGGCCGGCAACTGTCCGAGTTCTTCGCGGCGTGCCGCGGTCGGTCGCGCACGGACACGGGAGCCCGCGATGGCTGATGTCCGCCGGCGATGGGGGCGCCTGGGCCTCGTGGCCCCCTCGGGTTGCCTCGCCGACCCGGCCGTCGCCGATCGGGCGGCGGCGCGCCTGTCCCGGCGGGGCTGGGATGTCGTCGCCGGGGAGTCGGTGTTCTCGCGCCACCAGCGCTTCGCGGGGCCCGACGACCTGCGGGCCCGCGAACTCCAGGCCTTCTCGATCGACCCCGGCCTCGATGCGGTGCTCGTCGCGAGAGGGGGATACGGCATGTCCCGGCTGCTCGATCGGCTCGATTTCCGCGCGATCGCGCGGGCCCGGCGTCCGATCGTCGGCTACAGCGACTTCACGGCGTTCCACCTTGCGCTGATGAGCGCGGGCGGCATCAGCTTTGCCGGACCCGGCGCCAGCGACTTCGCAGCGCCGCGGCCGGACCGGTTCACGCTCGAGCAGTTCGAGGCCGTGCTGGCATCGGACGGTCACGAGTTGCGGTTCGATTGCGAGGGGACGGAGCGGATCTCGGTCCGCGGTCGGCTGTGGGGCGGCAATCTCACGATGGTGGCGAGCCTCTGCGGGACGCGCTGGATGCCGGCGGTACGAGGCGGGTTGCTGTTCCTCGAGGATGTGAACGAGGCGGCCTACCGGATCGAGCGGCTGCTCTACCAGCTCTGGCATGCCGGCATCCTCGCTCGACAGCGGGCGATCATCCTGGGCAGTTTCGATCCGGTGCCAAGGATGGCGACCGACGACGGTTACCGGCTCGCCAGCGCGATCGAGCACATCCGGTCGCGCCTGCGGGTTCCGGTCATCACCGGGTTGCCGTTCGGGCACCAGCGGCGCAAGGCCACCCTGCCCGTTGGCGCGATGGCAACGCTCGAGGTTCGGGGAGGCCAGGCCAGCCTCTCGTTCCGGGGCTATCCCCGGGTCGCCTGACGGCGCTGCGGACGGAGCGTGGGCCGGGACGCTCGCGCGCGGTCGACGATCCTCCGGCCACCGTGACCCCGACCGGCGAGCCCGGTCGGGCCCGGACGCCCCCCGGGTCAACGCGACGGGCTCGGATCGCCGCGTCGCAGCGTAGCGGTAGACGGGCGGGTGGATGCACTGTCCCGGTCCGCGGCGAGGGCGTTGCCTGATCGGCGCATGCTGCGCCGATGTTGCGCAGCATGAGTGATGGATCGACCGAAATCCCCAAGCGTCAGTATTGTCGCCCAGGCAGCGGTTGTGCAACGCAAAACTGTGGCTTACAGTATGAGGGCGACGCTTCGGGCGCCGGACCACTCGCGCTGAAGGGGGCTTTGCGGGGGCGCTGGATGCTCCCGGGTGCTGCGCAGCACCACGCGGTGACGGCGAACGGTTTCCGAACTACACACTGGGGGTATCGTGCGACTCAAGGACAAGGTGGCCATCGTGACGGGCGCGGCCCGAGGCATCGGGCAGGCGACTGCGTTCAAGTTCGCGCGCGAGGGCGCGAAGGTCGTGGTGTGCGACCTCACCCCCGAACTGATCGGGGAGACCGTCAAGTCGATCCGGGACGCCGGGGGCGATGCGATCGGCTCGATCGTGGATGTCCGGGATATCGCCACCCTTCGCCAGATGGTCGATGAGGCGGTCGCGAACTGGGGGCGGATCGACGTGCTCGTCAACAACGCGGGCATCGTGAAGGACGCGCAACTGAAGAACATGACCGAGGAGCAATTCGATCTGGTCGTCGAGATCAACCTCAAGGGCGTCTACAACTGCACGCGCGCGGTGGTCGATACCATGCTCGCCCAGCAGTCGGGCGTGATCCTCAGCACCTCGTCGGTCGTGGGCCTCTACGGCAACTTCGGCCAGACCAACTACGCGGCCACCAAGGGCGCGGTGATCAGCATGACCAAGACCTGGGCGAAGGAACTGGGTCGCAAGGGCATCCGCGCGAACGCGGTCTGCCCCGGATTCATCGGGACGACCATCCTCAACTCCATGCCCGAGCGCGTGCTTCGCGCGATGGAGGAAAGGGTGCCCCTGGGCCGGCTGGGGCGCCCCGAGGAGATCGCCGATGCGTTCGCCTTCCTCGCGTCCGACGAGGCCAGCTACATCAACGGGGCCATCCTCGAGGTCGGGGGCGGCGTCACCCTCTGAGCAGCGCGGCGCCGGGCCACAGCGGCTCGCTCGCGCGCTCGTATTGCGGAGCGCTTGGCAGGCGGTCGCCCAGTTCCAGAGCCGCCTGCCACGGCCACCGAGGGTTGAACAGCAGGGCTCGCGCGATCGCGACCTGGTCGGCGTGGCCTTCGGAGAGGATCTCCTCGGCCTGCCGGGCGCGAACGATCATGCCGACCGCGCAGGTCGGCATCCCGGTCGCCTTCCTCACGGCCTGCGCCAGCGGCACCTGGTAGCCGGGCGAGACCGGTATGCGTGCTCGCGTCGACACGCCGCCACTCGAGACGGTGACGTAGTCGCAGCCCAGTTCCTTCAGCGCACCGGCGAAGGCGATCGCGTCCTGCACGTCCCAACCGCCATCCACCCAGTCCGATCCGTGGATGCGCACGCCCATCGGCCGTTCGGAGGGCCACTGCTCGCGCATGGCGGCGAACACCTCCAGCGGAAAGCGCATCCGGGCGTCGCGGCTGCCGCCCCAGGCATCCCGACGCTGGTTCGACAGCGGCGAGAGGAAGGTCGAGAGCAGGTAGCCGTGCGCCGCGTGCACCTCGATCAGGTCGATGCCCAGCCGCGCAGCCCTGCGGGTGGCGCCGACAAAGGCATCGCGTACGGCAGCCAGGTCGTCGGCCGACGCCTCGCGCGGGGTGGGCCATCCCTCCCCGAAGGGCAGCGCGGAGGGCGCCAGCGTGGGCCACGGATCCTCTCCGGATCCCAGCGCGGCGCGCCCTTGCCAGGGGCGTGCGCTGGAGGCCTTGCGCCCTGCGTGCCCCAGCTGCAAGCCGATGGGCGTGGCCGAGTGCGCGCGCAGGAAGCGCAGCACGCGGTCGAGCGCCTGCTCGTTGGCGTCGTCGTAGAGCCCGCAGCAGCCGTGGGTGATCCGGCCGTCTCGGGTGACGTGGGTGGCCTCGATCACGAGCAGGCCGGCCCCCGAGAGGGCGAGAGTGCCCAGGTGCATCAGGTGCCAGTCGCTCATGCACCCGTCGTTTGCACTGTACTGGCACATCGGGGAGATCTGGATGCGGTTGGGCAGCTCCAGTCCACGGAGGCTGAGCGGGGAGAACAGCAGCGACATTCGGGTTTCCTCCGAAGCGGATGGACGGGTCAGTGGATCGGGGTGAAGTAACCCAGCAGCCACCACCAGAGCCAGTTCAGCGGCCAGAGCAGCATGATGGTCATCAGCGCCTGCCACAGGAAGATGCGCGCGGCATCGCGTGTCGAAACCCCGGCGGCATACATGCCCACGACGACCGGTGGCACCTGGTAGGGCAGCAGCACGGTCGAGAAGCCGATCGCGAAGGTCATCAGAACGGTCTTCATCGACCATCCGGTCGCCTGCGCGAGCTCGGCGGCCATCGAGGCGAGGACTGCAGGTTGGCCCGGGCTGGTGGCGACCATGGCCGTGCCGGTCGACAGCAACGAGAGCACCTGGAAATTCCAGAAGTCCGCACCGGGCGCGAGCCCCAGTATCGCCGGCAGGTCCGCGAACAGCGTCGTGCCGAGCCGCGTGGCCTCGATCAGCGCGCCCACGCCGAGCACCGCACCGATGTAGAAGAAGCTCGCCAGACGCACGCGCTCGTTGAAGGTGTGGATGTCGAGCAGCCCCACGCGCGGCAGCAGGCAGACGAGCCCGGCGCCCAGTCCGACCCAGCCGGGCCGGATATGGTGCAGGAAGTCGGTCGCCCACAATCCGAGCGCGCTGGACAGGATCACCGCCATTCGCCACTCCGCGGGCGACAGGGGGGGAAGAGGTGCTGCAGGCGCGGAGGACGGCTGCACGCGTGCCGGGAACAGCCAGTACAGCAGCGCGATGGTCAGCGTCGCCTTGGCGACGGCCTGTATGGGGAAGTGCAAGCGGAGGTATTCAAGGTAGAGGATCTGTACCCCATGCATGCCCTCTGCGGTTCCCGCCAGGACCAGGTTGGGAATGTTGGCCGGCAGGATGGTCGCCCCGACCTGGAAACTGCTGGTGAGCATCGCCAGCATGATCCCGAGGAAGCCGCGACTCCCGGGAGGCAGCCCCAGGCGCTCGCAGAACGCAAGCAGGATGGGGATGAGCAGCAGGATGCGCGCGATCGTCGCCGGCATCAGGAAGCAGAGAATGCTGCTCACCAGCGTGACGCCGGCCAGGGCAGCGAGGTAGCTGTGGCTGAAGGGGCCGAGCAGGCGGGAGGCGAGGCGCAAACCTAGCCCGGAGATGCGTACGGCCTCTGCGAGGATCAGCCCCCCGAAGACGAGCCACAGCGTGCTGGTGGTGAACCCCGAGAAGACGACGGTGGAGGGCACCACCGCGGTCAGGGCGGCGAGCAGCAGGAACAGCATCGCCACCAGGTATTCCGGCAGCGCACTGCTCGCCCAGAGCCCGACGGCGAACAGCACCAGGGCGCCGGCCTTGAACGTGAGCGCCTGAGCGGGATCGGCGACCGGCCACAGGTACAGCATGGCGGAGGCCAGTACGACCAGGCCGCCAATGAGCCGGGAGATCTGACGCATGGAAACGGGCCTGCGGGGCGCGTGCAGCGAGCGTGACGGGTGGGTCGAGGCTACCCGGCCCGACGCATGGGGGCAAGCGAACGAGCGCACCGGCCCCGTCGCCGCGGCATGCCCCGGGGCCAGCTTGCGCCGGCCGTATAATCCGGGCACTCCGCCCGGAGGGCGGCTCCCGGAGAGTCTCGATGAGTACCCCGCTGCTGAACGGCGTCCTTGCGCCGGTGATCACCCCGTTCAAGCCCGATCTTTCGCCCGATGTCGAACGATACGTCCGTCATTGTCGCTGGCTGCTCGCCAACGGCTGCAGCGGGCTGGCGATCTTCGGCACCAACAGCGAAGCGAATTCGCTGTCGATGGACGAGCGGAAGACGCTGCTCGACGCACTGCTCGAGGCGGGGGTTCCGGCGGCGAAGCTCATGCCGGGCACCGGCTGCTGCTCGCTCACCGACTCCGTCGCGCTCACCCGCTTCGCGGTCGAGCGCGGCTGCGGAGGGGCGCTGATGCTGCCGCCGTTCTTCTACAAGGGCGTGAGCGACGAAGGCCTGTACCGCAATTTCGCCGAGATCGCGCAGCGCGTGGGCGATGCCCGACTGAAGATCTACCTGTACCACATCCCCCCGATGACGGCCGTACCGTTCAGCCTCGGCCTGGTCGAACGACTGCTGCGTGATTTCGCCGGAACGGTGGTGGGCATGAAGGACAGCGGCGGGGACTGGAAGAACATGGAGGCGATGCTCAAGGCGTTCCCCGGCTTCCAGTTCTTCCCCGGCAGCGAGGAGTTCCTGCTGCCGGCGATGCGCCTGGGCGCGGTCGGGACGATCACGGCCACGGCCAACATCGCACCGGCCCCGATCGACGAACTGTTCCGGAAGTGGAACACCCCGCAGGCCGATGCGATGCAGGCGGCGATCACCGACTTCCGGCGCGCGATCACCCGTTTCCCGCAGATCCCTGCGCTCAAGCACACCACTGCTCTTTACACGGGCCACGACCAGTGGGCGGTGACCCGTCCGCCGCTGGTCCGGCTGGACGAGGCCCAGGGGGAGGCGCTCGCGGCCGAACTGCGCCAGCGTCAATTCTCGATGCCCGGAATCAACGACTGAACCAGGAGGAACCCGCATGTCCGGATTGACCCTGCAGCAGGCCAGCATCATCGTCGACAAGGCACTGGAGAAGGCGCGCGAGATGAAGATCCCCGCGCTGGGCGTGATCGTGCTCGACGCGTCGGGCCATACCGTGGCCTACAAGCGCGAGGACGGCGCGAGCATGTTCCGCGAGGACATCGCCCGCGGCAAGGCGTGGGGTGCGGTCGCGATGGGGTGTTCGAGCCGCGCGCTGGCCAAGCGCGCACAGAGCAACCCGAACTTCATGATCACGCTGGCCGCGACGGCCCAGGGGAAATTCCTGCCGCAGATGGGCGGTGTCCTGATCCGCGACGCATCCGGTGCGATCCTGGGCGCTGCCGGGGCCAGTGGTGCCTCGGGGGACCAGGACGAAGCCTGCTGCGTGTTCGGGATCGAACAGGCCGGCCTCAAGGCCGAGGCGGGCGAGTAGTTGTCGTCGACCGGCGGCGCGCTCGCTGCGCGCCACCGGTGTGGCAGGGACGCCCGGAGGCTTACTCCGCGCGGATCCCCGCCTCGCGGGCGATCTTCGCGAATCGGTCGAGATCGATCCGTATGCGTTTCTGGAACTCTGCGGGCGTGTTCCCGATCGGCTGGGTTCCGTCCGCCGCCAGTCGCTCCAGCACCTCCGGCGCCTTCAGGGCGCGGGTGAACGCATCGTGCGCCCGCGAGACCACCGGTGCCGGTGCCTTCGCGGGCAGCAGCACGCCGAACCACGTGCCGATGTCGAAGCCCGGATAGCCGGATTCGGCCACCGTCGGCAGGTCGGGCAGCACGGCCGATCGACGCAGCGTTGTCATCGCGATCGGTCGCAGCTTGCCAGCCTTGATCTGGCCGATGGCGGCGTTGATCGGGGCGGAGAATATCTGCGCCTCCCCGGCGACGACAGCGGCGAGTGCCGGACCCGCGCCCTTGTAGGGCAGGTGCACCGTCATGATGCCGGCTGCGCGATCGAGCATCTCGCCGGAGAAGTGGCTGCCGGCGCCGATCCCCGACGAGGAGTAGTTCAGCGGACGCTGGCGAGCGAGCGCGATCAGGTCCTTGAGGTTCTGGACCGGGAGCGTGGGGTTCACCACCAGCACGTGCGGCACTTCAGCGGCCAGCGTGACCGGCGCGAAGTCGCGCAGGGTGTCGTAGGGCAGCCTTTCCATGATCGCCGGCGCAATCACGGCGCTGGTGGACTGCGTGAGGATCATGGTGCTGCCGTCGGGAGCCGCGCGGGCGGTGATGTCCATCGCGATCGTGCCGGCAGCCCCGGCACGGTTGTCGATGACCACCGGTTGGCCGAAGTGTTCGGTCAGCCGAGTCGACAGGATGCGTGCGAGCGTGTCTGCACCTCCGCCAGGTGAGGCGGGAATGATCAGCCGCAGCGGACGCGCGGGAGAGCCGTCGGCGGACCGCGCCGGTTGGGCGGCGGCCGGCGCGGTGGGGAGGGAGGTTCCCGCGAGCAGTGCGAGAAGCGAGCCGGCTCGCGCACAGGCGCGGGTCCGGGACGTTGGGGTCTTCATGCATTCACTCCTGAGCCAGGGCGCCCGAATCGACTGGAGTGTCCGCGAGCGCGGCCCGGATTCTAGCCTCAGGTTCGATCAGGCGCGCTGCAGCAGTTCGATCACGCCGCGCGCAGGATCGATGCGGACCCGGTCGCCGGTGCGGATGAGGGTGATCGGATCCGGGTCCCAGCCCTCGGTGATGGTGATGCCCGCGTAGATCGCCCCCTGCACCATGACCGGATTGGTCACGCCGAAGACGAACGCTTTCGGGGCGATGCCCTTGCCGATCAGGTCGTTGAAGGCCCAGCCGGCTGCAATGCCACCCTTCGCCGTCGGGAAGAACAGGATCCGGTCGCGGATGCTGACCCCCTCGAGCTTGTGGCCCGGCTTCGAGATCACCCCGGTCCAGCGGTCGAGGTCGTAGCGAGGGCTGAAGCCCTCGGTGGAGATCACCGCCTCGCCCTCGACGAGCGGACCTGCTGCGCGCTGCACGCGGAAGCTCGCCAGGACGTCGCTCATCGCAGCTCCCCGGTGATCGCCGCCTCGACGCAGTCGGCCGTGGGGCGAAGGATCGTGTTGAAACGATGGGCCGTGATGGTGTTGGCGAGCTTCGCGGAGTTGGTGAGCAGGCTGTCCCAGCCCTCGCGTTCGCGCAGCGGCGAGAGGTTCTGCAGGATGTAGAAACAGACGCCTTCCAGCACGGTGCCGCCTGCCGCCTCGATGCGCCCGATGTAGCCCAGTTCGTCGGCAGTGCGCCGCATCGCGTTGCTGGTGGTGACGAACAGGCGGGTCCCGGTGGCGACCGTGCGCCCGTCGAGCAATTCCGAAATACGCTTGAGTTCGAACAGGGAGAGCTGCGGTGCGGAGAACACCACGAGCCGGCAGCGCCGGTCGCGGAGGTCGTAGCTCGCGTAGAGGCGGTCGAGGTCTGCGCGGGTGATGCGCATCGTTCGGGTCGGGGCCTGCCCGCCGCAGGCCATCTCGACGCTCGCCGCTTCGGGCGTCACGCCCACCATGTGGAACATCGCATGCGAGCCGTAGCTCGCGAGCGAGGCGCCGAGATGCTTGAGTTCGTCCGCGCAGGGCGCGCGCCGGATCCCGCTGAACACCGGGACGGTGTAGTAGCTCTGGTTGGGTTCGCCGACCAGCCGCCCGATCGCCCCCCAGTCGGCCAGGTCCGAAGGATCGAAGTCGAGGTGCACGACGAGGTTGCCGCGACGATGTTCATCGAGGTGGAAGCCGTATTCAGGGGTGCGGCCGGTGATGGCGGCTGCGAGCGCCGACGGCCCCCCCTCGAAATTGGTACGGGCACCGAACACCGAGTTGGCGTAGATGACCGTTCCGGTATCGCCCCATGCCAGGTGCTCGCCCAGGTGCGGCTGGTACAGCGTCTGGTAGTTGATGCAGGTGTCGGCCGTGATCACGTTCATGCCGCGCAGGCACTCGATGATCCGCCGCTCCTTGGCGACTTCGGCCGGATCCTGGCCCAGCGCCCGGTCATGCGCGAAGTCGATGCAGCGCGCATTGGTGGTGATGCCGATCTCGCAGCGCGCACCCTCGGCCAGCATCCGCTCGAGCCGTGCGAGCCCTGCGTCGCCCATGACCTCGATGTCGCCCATCATGTGCGCGTTGGAGATCGGCACGAAGCGGCGGGCGCCGAAGAAGCGACCGACCTCGATCTGGAAGGCGATCGCCTCGCGTCGCGCCGTGCCCTGGTCGCCGCGCAACATCGCCTGCTCGTCCTGCGTGAGTTGCATGGGATACCCGTCGTCCGTTGTGGGGTGAATGGATGGCCGGAAGAGGTCAGTCCGGCTTGATGTCCGCGGCTCGTACGATCGTGGCGAATTTCGCGAGCTCCGCCCGGATGAACGCTGCGAAGCCCTCGGGCGTGGTCGAGACCGCCTCGCTCCCCTGCGCCGCGAAGCGGTCGCGAATGTCGGTGCTCGCAGCCAACTGCACCATGTCCGAGTTGATGCGGGCGATCACCGCGGACGGCACGCGCGCTGGGGGCGAGCAGACCCACCCAGTTCGACATCTCGACTGGATGGCCGGTTTCGGCGAGCGTCGGGACCTCCGGCAGCAGAGCGCTGCGCCTGGGCGATGCGATACCGAGGATGCGGATCTTCCCGGCCTTCAGGTGCGGGAGCGCGGGCGCCAGCGCAACCGCGCCGATCGGCACGTCGCCGCCGACCACGGCCGCCGTGGCGGGGGCACCGCCCTTGTACGGGACGTGAATCAGGGCGGCACCGGAGGAGATGCGCAAGGCCTCGGTGGCGAGGTGGTGGGTGCTGCCATTACCCGGCGACGAGAAGGCGAGGGTGGCAGGTTTCGCCCGGGCGGCCGCAATGAGTTCACCCATCGTGCGGTAGGGCGTGGCGACGCCCGCGATCCACACCACTGGGTTGTGGGTGGCGAGCGATATCGGCGCGAAATCGCGTAGCGTGTCATACGCCAGTTTCGGGTAGAAGACCGGATTGACGGTCAGCTCGCTCGCGGTGGCCATCAGCAGCGTGTAGCCATCGGGCTGTGCACGTGCCGCGAGTTCGGCGCCGATCGCTCCATTGGCGCCCGGTCGGTTGTCGATCAGGACCGGCTGGGACCACGCCTCGGACAGGCGGGCGCTGTAGATGCGGGCGGCGATGTCGGCGACCCCGCCCGGGGGGAAAGCCACCACCATGCGCACCGGGCGCACGGGCCAGTTCTGGGCGCCAACGGGAATGGCGGTGACGAGGCAGGCGAGCGCAAGGCACTGCGGGGCGAGGTAAGAGAGCAGGCCGTTCCGGTCCATGGCATTACTCCTCGGGTCTGATGTTGCGCTCGCGCGCGATACGCCCGTATCGCTGTCCCTCGACGTCGAGGAAGCGTTCGAACTCGGCCACCGCAAGACCAGCCGCCTCGACACCCTGCGCGAGCAGCACATCGCGTACGCCCGGATCACGAACGATACGAACAATCTCTGCGTTCAGCCGATCGACGATCGCCACAGGTGTCCGAGCCGGCACGAAGACGCCCATCCAGTTCGTGAAACGGAAACCTGCGAAGCCGGCGAGTTCCGCCACCGCAGGCACTTCCGGCAGGGCGGGCGAGCGCCTGTCTCCGGTCACCGCCAGTGCGCGCAGCTTGCCTGCACGCGCGTGCTGCACCACCGGCGGGATGCCGACGATCAGCACCGGAACCTGCCCACCCAGCACGTCGGAGAGCGCGGGAGCCGCGCCCTTGTAGGGCACGTGGACGAGATCGACCGCACCAAGAATCTCGAGCATCGCGCCGGCGAACTGCATGGTGCTGCCAGCGCCAGGCGTTGCGAACCCGAGCCGTCCGGGCTGCTGGCGCGCCAGCTGGAGAAGTTCCGCGACGCTGCGTGCCTGGACCGATGGGTGCACCGCGATGATCAGCGGAGCCTCCCCCGCCAGCGTCACCGGCTGGAGATCCCTGCGCGGATCGTAGGCCATCTTCTGGCCGACGGCGGGCAGGACGACCACCTCCGCAGGCGATGCCATCAGCAGCGTGTATCCATCGGGCAGACTGCGCGCGACCGCTTCGGCGCCCACGCGTCCGCCCGCTCCGGATCGGTTCTCGACGAGTACCTGCTGCCGGAGCACATCGGACAGGCGCTGGGCAACCGTCCGGGCTACGAAGTCGACGCCGCCGCCAGGCGGGAACGGGACCACCAGTCTCATCGGCTTCGTAGGCCACGACGCCGGGCCTGGCTGGGCAAGGCCGACGCCGGGCACGCAGCAGGCCAGCACGATCACGAGAGCACCGCAGAGTCGCCGGATCAGCGGCGGATGAACAGGCATCGTGGTCTCCCGGTAGTCGATCGGCAGTCTGGCGCTGCTGCGTTGCCCGTTGGGCGCGCGGCAGGTTCTACGAAAACTCGACGGCGGCGCCCGGCGCAGGCGTGAATCCGAGATCGCCTCGCGCGATCACCGCTTCCCTTCCCCCGTGCTGGGCGAGCAGTTCGGCCTGGCGCGCCTTCGCGCGACGGTCGACCGCGATAGGGTCGCAGAGTGCGAACAGCTTCTGCTGGCAGCGCGCGACGACATGCGCGTGCGCGGGGTCGCCGGCAATATCGAGGATCTCTTCCGGATCCCGATCGAGGTTGTAGAGTTGAGGCGGGTAGCCGGCATAGTGGACGTACTTCCAGGCGTCGACCCAGACCGCAAACGCGCCGGTGGTGGATCCCATGCCGTGGTACTCGCTCAGGACCGTTCGGTCCGGACGCTCGCCGGCAGCGATGCGATAGAGCGAAACGCCAGGGTGTTCGTCGCGTACGGATGCGAACGAATGCCCTGCACCCTCGACGAGCGTGGGGAAGAAGTCGACATGGCTGACCGGTGTATCCACGACCTGTCCTGCCGGAATGTCGGGGCCGGCGGCGATGCAGGGAACTCCGGCGATTTCCTCGTACATCGTCGACTTTCCCCAGAGTCCCCGGGCTCCGAGGTTGTCGCCATGGTCGCTGGTGTAGAGGAGGGTGGTCTCGTCGAGCCCGCCGATATCCTCCAGGGCAGCCAGTACGCGTCCGATGTTCTCGTCCACGTAGCTCACGAGCCCGAGGTAACCCGCCAGTGCGCGGCGAACCTGGGCTTCGCTCTCGAAATAGTCGTCGTAGCAGAAACTCGAGCGGTAGTCGTCCAGATACGGGTGCCGCGTGCGTTCCTCCCGTTGGTAGAGCTTGGGGAGCGGAAGGTTCAGCGATGCGTATCGGTAGAAATGCTCCGGGGGCGCAGTCAGCGGGAAATGCGGTGCGACGAAGGACACGAACAGCACCCACGGCCGGTCCCGGTAGCGCCTCGCTTCCTCCCGCAGCCAGATCACGGCGCGGCTGGCGATCTCGCGATCGTAGAAGGTATACGCAGTCTCCCCGGGACCTGCATACCGCGCCATCTTGGCGGCGCTGCCGCGGCGGGGCAGGTCCTCTCGAACCAGTCCCATCAGATCCCCCTTGCCCTCGAGGATGTGCATCGGAATCTGCTCCTCGCTGAAACCGTGATCCTCCCCGGGTTGCCGGAAGTGCAACTTGCCGATCGACACGACGCGATGACCGCGATCCCTGAGCAGGTGATGCCAGCTGGGCACCCGGCCATCGTACGCGTCCGCGTTGTCCCAGTAGCCGATCTGGTGGATGTACTTCCCCGCGGCGAAGCCGGCACGCGCCGGCACGCAGACCGGACTCGTCGTGTACGCGCGGCGAAACACCGTTCCGCGCCGTGCGAGGGCGTCGAGGTTCGGCGTGGACACGATCGGATGCCCCGCGTATCCGGTAATTCTCGGATTGTGCTCGTCGGACATGATCACGAGCAGGTTGCGCGGCTTCATGGATCGACTCCCGGAGGATGAAGACTCTGCAATCAATACTATGAAGTATTAATGGGCGCCGTCAATACGATGTCCCGGCCATGCCGGGACGACTCAGCCGCGCTGCCCGCCCGCCGGCGAGAAGGATGCAGCCACTGCGAGCGGGGGCGCGCCGCCGGGGACGAAGATCTCCTGGTAGTAGAGGGCCGTACCATCGGCGCCTCGGGCGAGCACGTCCACCCGGAGGCCCTCCACCGCACCCAGCACGCGCGCCATCGACAGCGGAAGGCGCAGTGCCTGCACGGTCTGGACGATCGATGCGATCGGGTGCCCGAACTCGCGACCGAGCAGCAACTTGAAGTTCTCCCCTGCGAGGTCGCGGGCAGGCCGGATCGCCAGCGCAGGAAATCGTGCGGGATTGGCATAGAAGCGACTGCCAACAGGCCAACGCCCGTCCACGCTGAACAGGCGATCGATCCGCAGCAGCTGCTGTCCCGGTCGTGCGAGCCCTCTCGCCCAGTGCGCACGCGACACGATGCTGCGGCGCGTCAACGTCCGCGTCGATACCGCCAAGACCTGACCATCCTCTCCCATGAATCGCAGATGAAGCGGATCGGGCAGCACAGGCGCGGAATCGGCGACGACCGTACCCCGACGACGGCCGCGCAGCAGACGCCCCTGGCCTTTCAGGGTCTGGATTGCGCGCTGGATGGTGCCGAGGCTGAACGGCAGTGCGCGCTGCAGTTCCGCTTCGGTCGGGAAGCGATCGCCCGGTTGCCAGACACCGTCTCCCAGCGACCGTTCGATCGCCTGGAGCAGTTGCCGATGCTTCGGTTCGTTGCTCCGCGACTCCGCTTCGAGCAGACGAACGAGCCGACTGAGCGCGACACCTGCGGGATCGCCGGACATCGCGTGCTCAGCCGAGCCGGCGCGCTCTTGCCGCCTCCGCGATCGCGAAGGCCTGGGTACCTGCACTGACCGTCCCGCTGTAGCGGGAGAAGAACAGATAGCCGTCGAACGGCGTGACGATCTCCTCGAGCACCGCGTAGCTGTAGAGGTCGACGACGCGACCGAGCAGGGTGCCGGCCGGCAAC
>CAIKXV010000202.1 GCA_903831455.1 uncultured Pseudomonadota bacterium
CACCTTCGCCGTCGGACTGGCCGCGGCCTCGACCCTCATGGCCTGGATGGGGCAAGGCTTCATCCGGAGCCCGCGCACCGCGATCGAACGCGTCTTCGGCTGGGTGCTGCTGCTGGTCGCGGCCTCGAGCTGGATCCGCATGGCTTTCACCCTCGCCTACGACGGGCCGGCCCGGATCGACCTGATGTACATGCCCCCGACCATCGGGCCGCTGCTCGCCGCGACCTACAGCGTGTTGCCGGTCGTCGTCGCCTCGCTGCTGCTGAGCCAGGTCAACACCCGACTCCAGCAGCAGTTGCGCAGCCAGGCCACCACCGACGAGCTGACCGGACTCCTCACCCGCCGGGCGGTTCGCGAGCGTGCGCCCGCGATGCTGGAGGCCGAGCACGCGCGAGAGCGCTTCGTCGCGGTACTCATCCTCGACCTCGATCACTTCAAGGCGGTCAACGACGCCGCCGGGCACGCGGTGGGCGACGAGGCCTTGCGTCTCGCAGCGAGCACGATGCGCAGCCACGCGCGCCATGACACGCTGCTCGCCCGCTACGGCGGCGAGGAATTCGTCGCGATCATGCCCGCCGAGGATCTTCCCGCGGCAAGGCGCGGTGCCGAACGGCTGCGCCTGGCGATCGAACAGGCCGACTGGGCGAGCATCCCGGAACTGGGCCGCGGACTCACGGTGAGCATCGGGGTCGCGGCAACCTGCGCGGGCGAAACCTTCGACGATGCGCTGGTCCGCGCCGACGAGGCGCTCTATCGAGCCAAGCGGGAAGGCCGCAACCAGGTCCGGATCAGCCTGCGGGCAGCCTAGGCCGGCCCTCCGGAACCCCGCGCCGGCCTCCGCCTGATGCCCGGGGGCCTCCCTGTCCTTCGACGGGCAAGCGGCCTGCCGGATTCGTCTCGCGCCTTCGGCACCTGCGAGCCGGACGCCGACGCGAAGGCCCGGGCCGCAGCGGGTGTCGTAGAATCACCGGCCGATGCCGCCGGGCGCGAGGCTCGCTGCGAGCGGCCCTGCGTCGAGGCGACTTCGGGGTCGCCCCGGCGTCGCGTCGCGAGCCGGTCGAAGCCATCTCCCGCCTGCGCCGGCTGCCGATCACCGGTCGGCCGGCCGCGTGCCGGCGTCCGGCATGGCAGGGCCCGATCGACGCGGCTCGCCCGCGAGCAGACGCCGCGCCGCGCAGCGGTGGAGCAGCATCCCGCAGGAACCGTCACCCAGGAGGAGATTCGAATGCACGCGGAGCGGTCCAGACGACACTGGTTGCGACTTGCCGGCGCCGGCGCGGTGGCGGCAGGCTTCGGGGGCCTCGCCCGGGCGCAGCCCTCCGGCCGTCCGGTGCGCCTGGTCGTGGCCTTCGCGCCGGGCGGCCCGGTGGACTTCGTGGCGCGCACGCTCGCGGAGTCGCTCTCTCGCGCGCTCGGGCGTCCGGTGCTGGTGGAGAACCGGCCCGGGGCCAATGGCGCCATCGGCGCGATGGAGACACTCAGGGCCGAACCCGACGGCAGCACGATCTGGATCACCAGCGTGGGCGCGGCGGCCATCAATCCCGCGCTCTACGACAAGCTGCCCTACGACATGCAGCGCGACTTTGCCCCGGTGTCGCTGGTCGTCAACAACGTCGAGGTGTTCGTCACCGCAGCCACGAACCCGGCCACGGACGCGGCCGACTTCGTGCGGCGCGCCCGGGCCGGGAAGGTACCCCTGCCGATCGCCTCATCGGGCACCGGCAGCATCCCGCACCTCGCCCTGCTGCAGTTGCAGGAGGCCACGCGCCTCGAGTGGGTGCACGTTCCCTTCAATGGCATGGCCCCCGCGCTCACCAACCTGCTCGGCGGCCAGGTGGCTGGCGTCTTCGCCGACGTGCCCGCCGTGATGACGCAGATCCGGGCCGGCAAGCTCAAGGCCCTGGGCATGGCATCGCCCGTGCGCCATCCGGGCCTGCCCGACGTGCGCACCTTCCAGGAAATGGGCTTCCCGGCCGTGGACACCAACAACTGGTACGCCTTCTTCGTCTCGGCCCGCACGCCAAGGCCAGTCATCGACGTGCTCAACGCCGCCACCCGCCGCGCGCTGGCCGACCCGACGGTGGCCGGGCGCCTGCTGGAGTCGGGCGCCGAGCCCCGCGCGACCAGCCCGGAGGAGCTCTCGGCCCTGCTCAAGGCGGACACCGAGAAGTGGGCGACCCTGATCCGCTCGCGCAACATCCGCCTGGAGTCCTGAGTCGCGGTTTTGGCCACCCACGATCCCCGACCCGCGCCTGGATCCATGACGGCGACCCACGATCGGCTCGCGCCGGTGCGCACCTACCAGGCGCAGCCCGGCACGCCGAGCCTGCGCCTGCCGCCCGGCGCATGCGATGCGCATGTCCACGTGTTCGGCCCGCGCGATCGCTACCCGTACAGCGAAGCGCGTCCGATGACGCCGGTGGAGGCGCCGCGGGAGGCGCTGTTCGCCCTGCACCGGACCCTGGGCATCGAGCGCTGCGTGATCGTGCAGTCGATGATGCACGGGCATGACAACCGCGTGGTCGAGGACGCCATCGCCGCCGGACAGGGCCGCTACCTGGGCGTGGCGCTGGTGGCGCCCGAGGTGCCCGACGCCGAACTGGCGCGGCTCGCGCGGGCCGGCTTCCGTGGCGTGCGCTTCAATTTCATGCGCCACCTGCGCTCGGGCGCCGACGTGCACGAGGTGCTGGCCCTGACCCCGCGCCTGGCCGCCCACGGCCTGCACCTGCAGGTCCATTTCGAGTCGTCGCTGGTTCATGAACTGGCGCCCTTGCTGGCGCGCAGCGAAGTCCCGGTGGTGATCGACCACATGGGGCGGGTGGATGCCCGACTGGGCCCCGCACAGCCCGAGGTCCGGGCGCTGCTGCGCCTGCTGGATACCCCGGGGTTCTGGATCAAGCTGAGCGGCATCGACCGCATCGACGCGCATGCCGAGCCGCAGGCGCGCTACGCGCACGGCGTGGCGCTGGCGCGCGAAATCTTCCGCGCGCACGGCGATCGCTGCGTCTGGGGCACCGACTGGCCGCATCCGAGCCACACCCACATCCCCGACGACGCGGTCCTGGTCGACGCGCTCGCGCAGATCGTGCCCGACGAGGCCGGCCGCCGGTCGCTGCTCGTGGACAACCCGCAGCGGCTGTATCGCTTCGACTGAGTCCGGCGCGTCATCGCGACGCGCCTGCACACGCCCCTCGCCCCCCGGCGCCCCGGAGCGCCGCTGATCTCGGCTCACCCCGTGGCCGTCCCGTGCGCCCCGGCGTTCGGCGCCTCGGACCCCGCGTCGCGCGGGCCGTCGTGCAGCCGCGCCCTGCGCCCGGCTTCCCGGCGGTCGCCTCGTGCCCCGCCGTGAGCCCGGACGCCACCCGTCGCGCGAGCGACCTCGCGAGCGGGTCGGCCGGTGGCGGGCAGCCGCGAAGGCTGGAGCACGCCGCCGATTTCCCGCATCATGCCCGCTCGTCCACTCCGATGGAGCGACTGCCATGACCCGCCTCCGCTCCCGCCGTGCCTGCCTCGCGCTGATGGCGCTGGGGCCCGCCCTGCCCGCCCGTGCGCAGACCGGCAAGCCGATCCGCCTGCTGGTGCCCTTTCCGCCCGGCGGCGCGACCGACATCACCGCGCGCGTGATCGCCGAGCCGCTCGGGCGACTGCTGGGCGCGCCCGTCATCGTGGAGAACCGTGCGGGCGCCGGTGGCTCGGTGGGCATGGCCGAAGCAGCGCGCGCCGCGCCCGACGGCACCACGCTCGCGATGGCCACGCTGTCCACCCATGGCGTCAACCCCGCGGTCTACCGCAAGCTGCCCTACGATCCGGTGCGCGATTTCGTCGCCGTCACCGAACTCGTGCGAGCGCCCGGCGTGCTGGTGGTGAACCCCTCGCTGCCCGCGCGCGACCTCGCACAGTTCATCGCCTACCTGAAGGCCAATCCCGGCAAGCTCAACTATTCGAGCCCGGGCAACGGCACGATCGGCCACATGTGGGGCGAGCTGTTCCGCAGTTCCACCGGGACCACGATCACCCACGTCGCCTACAAGGGCGCCGCCGATGCGCTGCGCGACACGATCGGCGGCAACGTGCAGGCGAGTTTCGACCAGGTCGCCTCGTCCCTGCCGCACATCCAGGCGGGCAAGCTGCGTGCGCTCGCCATCTCCTCCGAACGGCGCCTCGACATGCTGCCCGAGGTGCCGACCTTCCGGGAAGCCGGGCTGCCCTCGAACAACGAGCCCTCGTGGTTCGGACTGGTCGCGCCGGCGGGCACGCCCGCGCCGGTGGTCGCGCGCATCCAGGCCGCAGCCGCCGCGGCCGTGCGCGAGCCTGCGGTCACCGCGCGACTGCTGGACCTCGCGCTCTTTCCCTCGGGCTCGACGCCGCAGTCCTTCGCCGCGCAGATCCGCGACGAGATCGCGAAGATGAAGAAGGTCGCCGAGTTCGCCGGCATCACGCTCGACTGAGCAGCGGGCTGGGCACGCCCCCGCCCGCCGCGCACGCGCGGGGCCCACGCACCGCCCGGAATCCCTGTGGGCACCCGCCCTCCCGCGAGCGGGCGAGCGGGCGAGCGGGCGCGGGGGGGGCGGGCCGTCAGGCTACTTCCTCGCGGGCAGGCGCACGCTCGACAGGTCGCCACCCACGGTGAGCGCCGCCCCGTACCCGCCGGCCCGCACCGCGGCCTCGTAGTCGGCTGCGGTGATCGCGCCCTTCGGCAGCCGATACGGCCCCTGCCGATCCGCGCCCAGCGGCGGGATGAGATGGGTGAGCATCAGGTGCTGCGCCCCCGTGCGCTGGGCCATCGCACCCAGGTCGGTCGCGGTGCTCTGCCGGTGGTAGATCGGCGCCGGAAAGCCGGTTCCCCCGCCGGGTCCCATCACCGGATGGATCACCGAGTGGACGATGACCTGCGCGCCGCGCGCAAGCGCTTCGACCTGATCCGAAGTCGAGGAGGAGCGAGGCGGGGCCGGCACGTCGTTGCCGGCGTCCCCGCCGATCACGACCGAACCCGCGGGTGTGTCGACCCGATACGACGCGTGCCCCGCCACGTGGGTCGAGCGCACGGCGCTGACCCGTACCTCGCCACTGGACCAGATCACCTGGGGCTGGTCGGTGGAGGCGAACGTGCGCACGTTCGCGACCTGCGCGGGCCCGCCCTCCGGCCGGGTCTTGTCCTCGGATCGACGCTGGGCGATCTCGCCCGACTGGACGTACGCGTCGCCCGCGTGCACGACCAGCCGCGCACAGCTCATCACGTGGCCCGGCGGGGCGGGCGCGTCGGCCGCGCACACGATGTCGACCTTCGGCCGCTTGAACTCCTGCATCCAGCGCATCTGCAGCAGGTCGGAGAGCCCGTCGACATGATCGGAGTGCACGTGAGTGACGAACACCGCATCGAGCTGTCCGGGCGTGATCCCGAGCTGCGACAGGCGCATGGACGTACCGCGCCCCGCATCGAACTGCAGGATGACGGCACGGCAGCCATTCGCCTCGTCGCCGTAGGTGACCAGCGTCCCCGCTCCGGCCAGCCCCTGGAACGCGGATGGCCCGCCCTGGGTGCCGGTCAGCGTGACCACCAGGCAGGGCGCCGCCGTCGCGCTCGCGGGCGCGCCGATGAACAGGATGGCCAGCAGGCCGAGCGCCCACATCGAGGGTTTGAACGTCTTCATGGTGGTAGGTCTCCCTGCTGCCGCCCCGATCGCCGGGGCCTCGTGATGCCTGGGTCCGGTGGCGCCGTCGCCGCGCAGCATCGAACTCAGGCGGGACGGGCCGGCACGCGGCCGTCCGCAGGCCGCTCGCCAAGATCCCAGAACAGCCCGGTCATGATCTGCAGTCCCTCGCGCAGGATGGACCCCAGCGCGTGCTCGTTCGGTGCATGCTGCGAGCAACCGGCATAGGAATGCGGCACCCACAGCGTCGGCAGGCCGAGGGTCTCGGCGAAGCAGTCGTTGGGCAGGGAGCCGCCGATGTTGGGCAGCACCGCCGGCGGCTGCCCGGTGGTGAGGCGAATGGACTCGGCGGCCCAACGCACCCATTCGTTGTCCGGATCGAGCCGGGTTGCCTGGGTGAACGACTTTCGGGCCATCGAGAGCCGCACCCGTTCGAAGCCGTGCGCGTCGAGGTGGCGGCGCAGGATGCCGATGAATCCATCCACGTCGCTGCCCGCGACGAACCGGATCTGGCAGGTCGCCGTCGCCCGCCCCGGAATGGCGTTGACCGGGTTGTCGGGATTGCCGGTGCGAAACGCGAGGATCTCGAAGGTGTTCCAGGCGTAGACCTTCTCCGCCGCGGTCAGGCCGGGCTCACCCCACCAGGCGTCGATCTGCGGCTCGTCCGGTTCGGGCGAGGGCTGGCAGTCTCGCAGCGCGCGACGCACGCTGTCCGGAATCGATGCGGGCATCAGTTCGCGCACGCGCACCCTGCCCTCGCGATCGACGATGCTCGCGAGCGCGTTGGCCAGGATGATGCCGGGGTTGGCCAGCAGCCCGCCCCAGTTGCCGCTGTGGTGCGCACCCTCGCGCAGGTCGACCTCGAAGTTGAGGTTGATGCACCCGCGCGAGCCGAGGTACAGGGTCGGGCGCTGCGCGCTCAACCGGGGGCCGTCCGAAGCGATCAGCACGTCGGCGGCCAGCCGGTCGCGGTGACGCGTGCAGAACTCGCGCAAGCCCGGAGAGCTGACCTCCTCGCCGGTCTCCAGCGCGAATTTCACGTTGAATCCCAGGCGTCCGCGCTCCTGCAGCACCGCGGCCAGCGCGGCCATGTTCACCGAGTGCTGTCCCTTGTTGTCCGCCGTGCCGCGACCGTAGTAGCGGTCGCCGTCGCGGACGACTCTCCACGGAGCGGTCCCCTCGCGCCACTGTTCCTCGAGGCCGCGGATCACGTCGCCGTGCCCGTACATGAGCGCCGTCGGCCGATCGGGGTCCTCGATGCGCTCGGCCAGCAGGATCGGCCCGAAGCCGTCGACGGGATTGGGCAGGATCTCGGTCGAGAACCCCATCTGCCGGAACGCGGGCGCGATCTCGTCGGCGAGATACGCGTCGAGGTACCCGCGACTCCCCGGGATCTGGCTCTCGGTGCGGATGGCCACCCTCCGCGCGAGATCCTCGATGAACCGTCCCTCGTCGAAGTGGCGGGTGATCCGTGCAATCGCTGTTTCGCGCGTCATCTCGGGCCTTGCGTACTTTCGCGCGCGGCCGGTATCGCCTGCGCCGCGAACGTGGCACCATGACCGGGCATGAGACCTGCGGGATTCGCAGGACGGTCGACGACCGGATGCTATCACCTGCATCGATCGGGCCCGCAGCCCCCTCCGATCGCCGACGAGGATCGTCCCCGATGCGTACCTCCACGCTCGCAGTCCTGCTCGCGGTGAGTTTCCCGGTTCCCGGCGAGGCCGCCGACCCCTTCCCGCTCAAGCCGGTCAGGATCATCACCGCCTCGCCCGCCACCACCGGCGACCTCCTCGCGCGGCAACTGGCGCAGCAGCTGGCCGAGCGCTGGGGGCAGCCGGTCATCGTCGAGAATCGCGCCGGCGGAGCGGGCGTGCTCGCGGCCGAGATCGCGGCGCGCGCCTCCCCCGACGGGTACACGGTGCATCTCGGGCAGCTCGGCTCGTTCGGAGCGGCCCCCAGCCTGCTCAGGAGCCTCTCCTACGACCCGCTGCGCAGTTTCGCGCCGATCACCCGCTTCGCCCAGGTGTCGCAACTGGTGATCTCCCACCCCTCGGTACCTGCGACCTCGCTGAAGGAGTTGATCGCCCATGCGAAGAACCCCGCCAGCCGGATGAGCTACGGCTCGGGCGGGGTCGGCACCTCCGGCCACCTCACGCTGGAGCTGTTCAAGAGCACGGCGGGGGTCGACATCCTGCACGTTCCCTTCCGCGGGGTGGGCGCCGCGCTCACGGGCGTCGTGACCGGAGAGGTGCAACTGGCGGTACTCCCCGCCCCGGTCGCGCTGCCCCAGGCGAGGGCCGGCAAGGTCCGCGCGTATGCAGTGACGTCCGACCGACGGTTCGCATCCGCCCCCGACATCCCGACGGCGGCGCAGGCCGGGCTGCCGGCGCTCGAGTCCACCACCTGGTTCGCGATGTTCGCGCCCGCGAAGACACCCGCGGCGATCGTGGACCGGCTCAATCGCGACATGGTCGCCATCATCGGCTCGTCGGCGATGGCGACCTGGCTCGCCGCCCAGGGCGCCGAGGCGACCCCGAGCACCCCGCAGGAACTGGCGATGTTCGTTGCCGCGGAGATCGCGAAGTGGGCGCGCGTGGTGAAGGCCGCCGGCATCACGCCCGAATGAGTCCGGCGACGGCCCGCGCCCGGGACGTCCGCACGCGGTCGCGATCGAGGCTCCGGCACCGGCGACCCCCGCCAGCCGCGCGCACACGAGACCGGCGCAGTCCGCGCTGCGCCCCGAGGCCCGGGCGGGCGGAGGCGCAGGCGTCGTCCGAGGGTGCCCGCACGACGTGCACGCCCCCTGAGTGAACCGCTCCAGCGCTTCACAGCCGATCGCGAACGGACTAGGCTGGTCGGGCCGAGGGCCGCGCGCAGCGGCCCCGGCACGAGGATGCCGCCGAGGCACCCCACGACCCACACCGACCAGGGGGCGGACATGAACATGCGTCGCAAGAAGACCGGAGTGCTGCTGGGCGCCTGCGCGCTGGGCTTGGCCATCGTCGCGGCCGCGCAGTCGCAGACGGCGCCCATGACCTTCTTCGTCACCAGCGTCGGATCGGGCACGGGCGGCGACCTGGGCGGGCTGGAGGGCGCGGACCGGCACTGCCAGAGCCTCGCCACAGCGGCAGGCGCAGGCACGAGGACCTGGCGGGCCTACCTGAGCACCCAGGGCGCAGGCGCGGTGAATGCGCGCGATCGCATCGGCACCGGTCCCTGGCACAACGCCAGCGGCGTGCCCATCGCGCGAACCGTCGACGAGCTGCACATGGGCAGCAACATCAACCGGGAGACCGCATTGACCGAGAAGGGCGAACGCGTACCGGGCCGCCTCGACGTGCCTCCCGGACCGAACCGGCACGACATCCTCACCGGCTCGCGCAGCGATGGGACCGCCTTCCCGGACGGCGAGGATCGTACCTGCCGCAACTGGACGAGCAGCACCGAGGGCCGCGCGATGGTCGGCCACCACGATCGCATGGGACTGCGCGACGACGAGCCGTCACGCTCCTGGAACGCCTCGCATCCCTCGGCGGGCTGCAGCCAGCCGGAACTGGTGAAGACGGGGGGTGCCGGGCTGTTCTACTGCTTCGCGGCGAAATGACCCTGCGGGGGATGCGCGCAGGATAGACGACGGCGCCGATCGACACACGCGCCCAGTCGCACGCGTGCAACGGCCGCACGCGAGGCGCAGCGTGCCTCGGCGCCGTCAGGCCGTCCACCGCCAGGCCCTGAGCAGCAGCGATGCACCGATCAGCACGAGCATGAACGAGATCGCGCGCAGCAGCGCCCGGCGCGACACGCCGAGCTGGATGCGATGCCCCAGCGCAGTCCCTGCCAGCGCACAGGGCACCAGCAGCAGCGCGCCCACCACGCGGTCGGCCAGCATCAGCCCTCCGCCGATGAAGACGAGCGTGCGGATCGACGTCGACAGCAGCACCATGTTCGACAGGGTGGCGCGAAGGGCCGTGACATCGGTGAGCCGACGCGACAGATACACCGCGTAGGGCGGTGCCCCGACGCCGAACAGGGTGCCGGCCGCGCCCCCGCAGAACCCCGAGACCACCGCCCAGGGATGGCGTGGAATGCCACGTGTGGGCGCCGGCGCCAGCCCGGAATACACCCCGTAGAGGCAGAGGAAGGCACCGAGCACGCCCAGCAGCCAGGCCTGCGACAGCGTCACGAGCAGGGTGACACCGGCCAGCGCGCCCGCGAGCGAACTGGGGGCCATCCACGCGAGTTCACCGCGGTCGGCCTGCCGCGAGAACCGGCTGCCCATCGCGAGCGCGGCACACACGTCGATCAGCACGCACATCGGCAGCACGAAGGCGAGCGGGAAGAACATCGCGAGCAGCGGTACCGCGAACATCGCCGCGCCGAAGGTCGTGATGCCGAACACGACGTACGCACCGAAGATGATCGCCGCGCACGCCGCCCAGGTACCCAGGTCGAAGGGGATGAGGTCCATCGGGCCGGCTTCGGTGGCAGCAACGCGCCACTATAGAGCATCCGTGCCGCAGGCCCGTTCGTCCGGCCCTGGGCGCGGCGGCGATCGATGAATCCGCTCGCCAGCGGGACACGCGGCCGCGGCGGGCGTATCGTGGGCCATGAAGTGAGGAACGCGCGCCTGCGCCCATGAGCCACGAACCCGACAGCAACGCGTACTGGAGCGTGGAGCCCGCAGCGCTGAGCGCCGCGCTGCGCTCGGGTTCGAGCGGACTTGCACACGCCGAAGCCGCCGCCAGGCTCGCCCGCACCGGTCCCAACGACATCGCCCCCGGCGCGGGCATCGAACCGCTCCGGCTGCTGCTGCGACAGTTCGAGAGCCCGCTGGTGCTCATCCTGGTCTTCGCTGCCGTCGTATCGCTCGGCCTGCGGCAGTGGATCGACGCGGCCATCATCCTCGCCATCGTGCTGGGCAGCTCCCTGCTCGGCTTCCTGCAGGAGTACCGTGCATCGAACGCGATCGCCGCCCTCACGCGCCGACTCGCACTCACCAGCCGCGTGGTGCGCGACGCCAGGGAGCAGCGGATCCTGCTGGCGCATGTCGTCCCCGGCGACATCGTCCTGCTGTCGGCGGGCAACCTGATCCCCGCCGATGGCGTCGTGCTGGAGGCCACCGACTTCCTGGTCAACGAAGCCAGCCTGACCGGCGAATCGTTCCCTGTCGAGAAGCGGCCTGGCGTCACGGCTGCCGACGCGCCGCCCGTGGCGCAGACCAACGCGGTCTTCATGGGATCCTCGGTCCGCAGCGGGACCGCGCGCGTGCTGGCGGTACATACCGGTTCCCGCACGCGTTTCGGCGCCATCGCCGCGCGTCTTCGGGAGCGTCCCCCGGAGACCGAGTTCGCCCGCGGGGTACGCCAGTTCGGCGCGCTGCTCATCCGCGTGATGACGCTGATCGTGCTGAGCGTGCTCACCGTGAACCTGCTGCTCGAGCGCCCGGTGATCGAGTCGCTCCTGTTCGCCGTCGCACTGGCCGTCGGCCTGTCACCCGAACTGCTGCCCGCGATCGTCACCGTGACGCTGTCCGCCGGCGCGCGCAGCATGGGCGAGCGCGGAGTGATCGTCCGGAGGCTCGAAGCGCTCGAGAACCTGGGCAGCATGGACGTGCTGTGCACGGACAAGACCGGCACGCTCACCGAGGGCCGCTCCGAACTGGCGGAGGCGCTGGACGCCTCGGGACGGGGGTCGCCGGAGGTGCTGAGGCTGGCCTTCCTGAACGCGGCCTTCGAGACCGGCATCGACAACCCGCTGGACTCCGCGCTGGTCGCGGCAGGGCGGCGGCTGTCGCTTCGCACCGACGACCATCGCAAGATCGACGAGATTCCGTACGATTTCAAGCGCCGACGTCTCACCATCGTGCTCGCGCCCGAACGGATGTCCGGCCGGCACCTGTTCGTCACCAAGGGGGCGGTAGCCTCCGTGCTCGACTGCTGCACCCGGGTCGACCGTGACGGCGAGAGCGTCCCCCTCGATGCCGGGCAGCGCGAGGCGCTCGCCGCGCTGTTCGAGCAGAAGAGCGCCCAGGGCCTGCGCGTGCTCGCGCTCGCCACGCGAACGCTCGAGGCCCGCGGAGACTACCGGCGCGACGATGAGCGCGACATGACCTTTCGCGGCTTCCTCGTCTTCGACGACCCGCCCCGCGAGGATGCGGCCAGCAGCCTGCTTGCCTTGCGACGGCTGGGCATCCGGGTCAAGGTCGTGAGCGGCGACAACCGGCACGTCACGGCCCATCTTGCCGGAGCGATCGGGCTGGACGCCCGCTCGATGCTCACCGGCGAGCAGATCGAGGAGCTGAAGGACGAGGCGCTCTGGCATCTCGCCCCCCGCACCGACCTCTTCGTGGAAATCGACCCGCAGCAGAAGGAGCGCATCGTGCGCGCCCTGCAGCGCGCCGGGCACTGCGTCGGCTACCTCGGGGATGGCATCAACGACGCGCCCGCCCTCCATGCCGCGGACATCGGGATCTCGGTGGAGTCGGCCGTGGACGTCGCTCGCGAGAGCGCGGACATCGTCCTGCTGCGTCCGGACCTGGACGTGCTCCGGTGCGGCGTCGAGGATGGTCGGCGCGCGTTCGCCAACACGCTCAAGTACATCTCGATCACCACCAGCGCCAACTTCGGCAACATGGTGAGCATGGCGCTGGCCGCCCCCTTCCTCCCCTTCCTGCCGCTGGCCGCCAAGCAGATCCTGCTCAACAACTTTCTCTCCGACCTTCCGTCGGTGGCGATCTCCAGCGACCGCGTCGATCGGGAACACCTGCTCGAACCGCAGCGCTGGGACGTTCGCGAAGTACGCCGCTTCATGGTGGTCTTCGGGCTGGTCAGCTCGGTCTTCGACCTGCTCACCTTCGCGGTCCTGCTGCTGGTCCTGAAGGCGGATCAGGCGACCTTCCAGACCTCGTGGTTCCTGATCTCCCTGCTCACCGAACTTGCGGTGGTGCTCGTCCTGCGCACGCACGGGCCTGCGTGGCTGAGCCGACCGAGCCCGCTGCTGCTGGGCTCCACGCTGTCGGTGTTGACCCTGGCGCTCGCCCTGCCCTATCTCGGCGCGGCCGCCGGGCTGTTCTCCTTCGTCCCGCTACCCGCCACGCACCTTGCCCTCGTGCTGGCGATCCTGCTGGGCTATGTGCTGGCCACCGAGGCCACCAAGCGCATCTACCATGGGCACTGCCGCCCTGCACGCGCAGGGCGATGAACGCGGGCCTCGAAGACCGGCTCGCGATCCACTGCGCCGCGCCGGGAGCGAGTCGACGCGCCGACCCTGATCGAGGCAGGCATACCCGGCTTCGTGGTCGTCCCCTGGTGGGGGTTGTTCGCACCGTCGGCGGTCCCCGACCCGATCGTGCGCAGGATCCACGCCGACGTGGTGCGGGTGCTCAACACGCCTTCGGTTCGCGCCAGCATCGAGAGCCAGGGTGGCACCGCCGCGCCGTCGACGCAGGCCG
>CAIKXV010000203.1 GCA_903831455.1 uncultured Pseudomonadota bacterium
CCGAAGGCGACCGAGTCGCTGCCGCGCGACCCGCTCGAGTACGCGCGCCGATTCTGGTACGACAGCATCATGTTCGATCCCGGACTCATCGCGCACCTCGCGTCGCGTTTCGGCGCCACGCAGGTGGTGGCGGGCAGCGACTACCCGTTCACGCTCGGTGACCCCGATCCGGTCGCGACCCTGACGGCTACGGGCGTGGACGCCGCGACGCTGCAGGGTTTCCTGCGCGACAACGCGTTGCGCTTCCTCGGCCGCGCCTGAGACGCGCGCCCTGGCCAGGCGACCGGGCACCACCCGTCGAAGTCGGCGGGCACGGGAAGACCCTCCGAGAACGCCTGCTCCAGCACCGACGCGAGGTACTCGTCGCTGATGCCCAACGGTGCCGGGATCGGCGGGTTGAAGGCTGCGAGGCAGGCGCGGGACGCCGCTTCGAGTCGAGGGTTCATGGCGGGGGCAGGGGGCCAGCGACAAGGGATGGCGTCGATGCGGGCACAGGCGTTCAGTCCTGCGATCAGCGCGACAGTTCGCGCAGTCGTCCGGCCGCCGCGCCCTCGGCGGCGAGGGCGGCGGCGCTGATCAGTCCGCGCGCGCGCGCCGCCTGCAACACCGGCAGCAGCAACTGGGCGGTGGCGACCGCATCGCCCAGCGCATCGTGACGGTCGACCTCGTCGATGCCGTAGCTGTCCAGCCAGTCGTCGAGCGAAGCCGGGCGGCGACCACGCACCCGTCGCTCGGGCAGCAGCGCGGGCGCGAGCACCGCGAGATCCATCCACCCGGCTACGGCGGGCGCGGGCTGCCCAGCCTCGCGGCAGGCCCGCTCCAGCATCCGCCGGTCGAACTCGGCGTGATAGCCCACCGCCCATCGACCCGCGCACCACGCGGCGAAGGTCTGCAGCACCTGCGCTGGCGGCTCGCCATGGGCCTGCTGCCCGGTGCCGATGCGGTGGATGAGGATATCCGCGCCGTGGGTCGGCGCCTCCTGGCGCAGCAGCGCGTGATAGCTGTCCGCGAAGTCGAGCACGCCGTCGCGCACGCCCACCGCGCCGATGCTGAGCAGTCGATCGCGCGCGATGTCCAGGCCGCTGGTCTCGGTGTCGATGACCACGAGGTCGAACCCTTCGGGGTCGCGCGCCGGGGCGCGCACCCGCTGCCGCAGACGCGCGAGCCAGCCCGCGATCACGCTCACCGGCTCACGCCTGCCAGTCGACTGACAGCGTCTGCTGCACGCGCCGCGCCTGCAGCAACGCCTCCTTCAGCACCCGGCGGTCGAACTCGTTGAGCGCATCGGCACGCACCGCATTCGGCTCGCCCTCGACGCCGGCCGCATCGCCCAGCTGCATGCGCAGCCGAAACTGCTGCAGGATCTGGAACGCGTCGCTCGCCGCCTCGGCCTCGCCTGCCGGAAAGCCGCCTGCTGCCGCCGCCGCCCGCAGCCGCGCGACCGTTCCGGCCACGGTCACGCCGCGCGCGAGCGCCATCACCCGCGCCGCATCCACGAACAGGCGGGTGCCGTGCAGCTTGAGGTCGATGGCCGCCGGATCGCGACCGCGGCCGCTGCCCGCCAGCCCGCCGAACAGGCCCAGCGGCGGGCGTGTCTGCAGCGCGTTGCGCGCAAGCTGCTGGAGGAATGCCGGACGCGCAGGGGCCTCGGTGGCCAGCCAGGCCAGCAATCGGTCGGCCAGCGCGACCTGGCCGCCGACCGCGCGCAGATCGAAGAAGACACTCGCGTGCAGCAGTGCTTCCGGCTGCGGATTGCGCAGCCAGTTGCCGAAGCGCTGCTGCCACTCGTCGAGCGTGAGGCACCACTGCGGGTTGCTCGCCATGATGCCGCCCCGGCAAAGCGGAAAGCCGCAGCGGTCGAGCAGCGCGTTGACGCTCTTCGCCCAGGCGACGAAGCGCTCGCGCAGCGCGGCAAGCGCCGCGCCGGACAGAGGTGCCGGGGGCTCGAACACCAGTCCGTTGTCCTGATCGGTGGCCAGCGTCTGCTCCGCGCGTCCCTCGCTGCCCAGCGCGAGCCAGGCCCAAGGCAGGGCGGGGGGCGGAGTGGCGGCACCGACCATCGCCAGTGCGCGGCGCACGATCCGATCGTTCAGTTCGGAGACCAGCGCGGTGAGCGACTCCGCCTGCACGCCCTGCGCGAGCAGCAGGCGCGCGAGCTGCCGGCTGTCCTCGGCGGCGGCGACCAGTTCGGCCTCGCCTCCGGCCGCGTCGATGCGTCCGGCGACGCGAAAGAGCGAGAGCCGCTGCAGCGCGAACAGGTCGCGCTGCGACACCACGCCGGTGAGCCGCCCCTCGCGGGTGACCACGACGTGGCGGATGCCGTGGCGGATCATGCAGAGCATCGCTTCGCCCGCCCCCGCGGTGGCCGGCAGCGCGATCACCCCCTCGGTCATCAGCGACGCGATCGGAACAGTCGTGTCGCACAGCCGCCCGTGCGCCGCGCGATCGACCACGTCGCGCTCGGTCAGCAGCCCGAGAGGCCGCTGGTCCTCGTCCACCACCACCATGCAGCCGATGCGCTCGCGGCTCATCGTCGCGAGCACCTCGCCCACCGGCGTGTGCGGCGCGCAGGCCACCGGGGCGCGGGCGAGCAGGGTCTGCAGCGAGGCGCTCATCGAGCGCTCCGTGCTGGCCGCCTGGCCCAGCTTCGCCTGCAGGGCGGCGCCGGACTGCTCCAGCAGCCGGCGCAGGCGTCGCGCGGCGAAGGCCTGCAGCTCCGCGCTGCCGGCGGCCACCCGGCGCAGCGTGGCCCCGTCGATCTCCAGGCAGAACACGTCGTCCAGTGCGCGATAGGTGGCCGCGGCGGGGCGCTGCTCGAGGACCGCCGACAGCGGGAACACCTCGCCCGCGTGCAGCGCTTCCGGTTCGAGGCCCTCGCCTCCGGGCAGCAGGCGCTGCACCGTGCCGCGCTGGATGACCCGCAGCACGCCCACCGCCTCGCCCCCGGCGGCGAGCAGCGGCTCGCCGGGCGGGGTGTAGGTCAGCCGGACCGTTTCGGCCAGCGCGCGTACCCCCTCGACCGACATCGAGGCGAACGGCGGATGCCTCGCGAGAAACGCCTCGGTGGCCTCCGAGAGCCGCGTCGCAGCGGACACCGTGGCCCCCTGCGTGGCCTCAGCGGGCGTGGCGCAACTGCTCGAGGATGGCCGGGTTCTCCAGGGTGGAGACGTCCTGCGTGATTTCCTCGCCCTTGGCAAGCGACCGCAGGAGGCGCCGCATGATCTTGCCCGAGCGGGTCTTGGGCAGGTTGTCGCCGAACCGGATCTCGTCGGGCTTGGCGATCGGACCGATCTCCTTCGCGACCCAGTCGCGCAGTTCGCGCGCGATGGCCTGGCCCGCTTCGCTGTCCGGCCGCTGGCCCTTGAGCACCACGAACGCGCACACCGCCTCGCCCTTGATCTCGTGGGGCATGCCGACCACCGCGGCCTCGGCCACCAGTGGGTTGGCCACCAGCGCGGACTCGATCTCCATGGTGCCCAGGCGATGGCCGGACACGTTGAGCACGTCGTCGATGCGGCCCATGATCCAGAAGTAGCCGTCGAGGTCGCGGTTGGCGCCGTCGCCGGCCAGGTAGTAGCGACCCTGGAAGTCCTCGGGGTAGTAACCCTTGCGGTAGCGATCGGGGTTGCCCCAGACGGTGCGGATCATCGACGGCCAGGGCTTCTTGATCACGAGGATGCCGCCCTTGCCGTTTTCCACGTCGTTGCCGGTCTCGTCGACGACCGCGGCCATCACGCCCGGCAGCGGCAGCGTGCAGGACCCCGGCTTGGTGGACACCACGCCGGGCAGCGGGGTGATCATGTGGCCGCCGGTTTCGGTCTGCCACCAGGTATCGACGATCGGGCACCGTTCGCCCCCGACGGTGCGGTGGTACCACATCCATGCCTCGGGGTTGATCGGCTCGCCGACGGTGCCGAGCAGCCGCAGCGTGGAGAGGTCGTGCTGTTTCGGCAGGTCGGCCCCGGCCTTGATGAGCGAGCGGATGGCGGTCGGGGCGGTATAGAAGATCGTGACCTTGTGCGCCTCGATCATCTTCCAGAAGCGGCTCGCATCCGGCCAGGTCGGCACGCCCTCGAAGATGACCTGGGTGGCCCCGACCGCGAGCGGGCCATAGCAGACGTAGGTATGCCCGGTGATCCAGCCCACGTCCGCCGTGCACCAGAAGATGTCGGTCGGCTTGTGGTCGAAGGTCCAGCGCATGGTGAGCGCCGCGTGGAGCAGGTAGCCGCCGGTCGAGTGCTGCACGCCCTTGGGCGTCCCGGTCGAGCCCGAGGTGTAGAGGATGAACAGCGGATGCTCGGCCTCGACCCAGACCGGTTCGCACTGGTCCGGCTGTCCGGACTCGGCCTCGTGCCACCAGCGGTCACGGGGCGAGTGCATTGCGACCGACGTTCCGGTGCGTCGGTAGACGATCACGTTGGCGACATGCTCGCAGCCGCCCATCGCGAACGCCTCGTCGACCACGGGCTTGAGCGGGATCTCGCGGCCACCCCGGAACTGTCCGTCGGCGGTGATCACGGCGACCGCGCCGGCGTCCTGGATGCGCTCGTGCAGGCTCTTGGCCGAAAAACCGCCGAACACCACCGAGTGCGTCGCGCCGATGCGCGCGCAGGCCTGCATCGCCACGACGGCCTCGATCGACATCGGCAGGTAGATGATGACCCGGTCGCCGGTACCGATGCCGCGGGACTTCAGCGTGTTGGCGAACCGGCAGACGCGCGCGTGCAGTTCGCGGTAGCTCACGCGGGTGACCGTGCCGTCGTCGGCCTCGAAGATCAGCGCGGCCTTGTCCGGGATGGTGTCGAGGTGGCGGTCCAGGCAGTTCCACGAGGCATTGAGGCGCCCGTCCCAGAACCAGCGGAAGAACGGGGCGTTGGACGAGTCCAGCACCTGGGTGAACGGCACCTTCCAGCCGATGTGCTCGCGCGCGAGCCGAGCCCAGAAGCCTTCGTAGTCCCGCTCGGCCTCGGCGCACAGCGCCCGGTAGGCCTCCATCCCGGGAATGGCGGCATCGCGCGTGAACGCCGCGGGCGGCGGAAACAGGCGGGTCTCGTTGAGGACCGATTCGATCGTCGACATGGCATCCTCCTGGAAGCGGTTGCGGATGTCCCGCAGTCGGGCGACACCGTCCCGGGCAGGATGATCCCCGCACGGCATTTCACACCCGCGTTTTTCGCAGGATGGAATCACGGAAAGTCGGGGCTGTAAAGCGACGGGGACGGCGCTCGCCGGCCTGTGCCGGCACGGTGCGGTGGGGTACACTAGCCGTGCCATGGCGGGCCTCCCCGCATTGCGGCGTGGTGAACCTGGTCAGGTCCGGAAGGAAGCAGCCACAGCCGCTCACCGCAAGTGCCGGGGGTCAGGCTCGCCACCCCTTTCCCGCCGCCCGTGCAGCGCCCTCCGGCATGCCCACGGGCGGCGCCTCCTGCCAAGGACGTTCGTGCATCGCCTCTCCCGAAACGGTCTGCGCGCTGCGCGGCCCCCCTCCGGTCGGTCCGGATGCGTGGCCCGGTCGGCGAGATCGGGCCTTCCGCGGGAAGCCGACGCGAAGTCCATGGGGCCGGGTCGGGCCGATCGATCCGCGCCGGGCGTCGGTACCGGGCGCGCCGATCGGGCACTCGTGCGGGTTGCCGTCCGGGCCCGGGTCCCGAGCGCGCCGGGGCGTTCGTGAGCAGTCTGTTCCAGGACGCAACCCCGCCCGGCGGCGCCGCCGCCACCGGCGCGCTGGCCCGCAAGTGGCGACCGCGCGAACTCTCGGCCCTCACCGGGCAGGAGCATGTCGTGCGCGCGCTCTCCAGCGCGCTCGACCAGGGCCGGCTGCACCACGCCTGGCTGTTCACGGGCACGCGCGGCGTCGGCAAGACCACGCTCGCGCGCATCCTGGCCAAGGCGCTCAACTGCGAGCGTGGCGTGAGCGCTTCGCCCTGCGGGGCCTGCGAGGCCTGCCGGCAGATCGACGCGGGCCGGTTCGTGGACCTGATCGAACTCGATGCGGCCTCCAACACCCAGGTCGATCGCATGCGCGAACTGCTCGAGGGCGCGATGTACGCGCCGACCGCGGGACGCTACAAGGTCTACATCATCGACGAAGTCCACATGCTCTCGCGTTCGGCCTTCAACGCGATGCTCAAGACGCTCGAGGAGCCCCCGGAGCATGTGAAGTTCATCCTGGCCACGACCGATCCGGACAAGGTGCCGGTCACGGTGCTCTCGCGCTGCCTGCAGTTCGCGCTGAAGAACATCCCGCCCGCGCAGATCGTCTCCCGGCTCGAGCATGTGCTGCGGGCCGAGGGGATCGGTTTCGATGCCGCGGCGCTGCGCCTGATCGCCCGCGCGGCCCAGGGCAGCCTGCGCGACGCGCTGTCCCTCACCGACCAGGCGATCGCGGCGGGTGCGGGCGAGGTTCGCGAGGAGCCCTCGCGCGCCATGCTGGGCGTGGTGGGTCGTGACCACCTGTTCGATCTGCTCGAGCGGGTCGCGGCGGCCGATGGCCCGGGCCTGATCGCGGCCATCGACGCGCTGGCCGAGCGAGGGGTGGGATTCGAGGCGGCGCTGCGCGAAATGGCGGTCATGCTCCACCGCGCGGCGGTGATCCAGGTCGTGCCTGCGGCGCTCGATGACGACGACCCCGAGGCCGTGCAGTGGCAGTCGCTCGCGCGCGTGTTCTCGCCCGAGGACATCCAGCTCGACTACCAGATCGCGATCCAGGCGCTCGACGAACTCTCGCTCGCGCCGGACGAGCACACCGGTTTCACGATGGCGATGCTGCGCATGCTCGCCTTCGCACCCGCATCGGCAGCCGCGTCGGGGGTGAATGCGCCGGCGGCCTCGACGGGCAGCGGGACGACGGCGCCCTCGGCCACTCCGTCCGCCGCCATGCCGGAGACGGGGACGTCGCGGGTGGAGGCGGCCCGCGCGGCCATTGCGTCCGGCCGCCTGCCGACGCCGACGCCGGCGGGGTCACAGGCGGCGCGTCCGGCCGCGCCGCTCGGCCCGGCGCG
>CAIKXV010000204.1 GCA_903831455.1 uncultured Pseudomonadota bacterium
CGCGAGCGGGCCAGCGCAACCAGTTCCTTGACGTCCCTGGCGGCAACCGACGGGTGAACGACCAGCACGTTGATCGACGAGGCGACGTTGGTGATCGGGGCGAAGTCACGGATCGGATCGAAGCCGAGCTTCGGGTAGATCGCCGGGTTGATCGCCAGCGCGGCGATCGTGCCCATGATCAGCGTGTGGCCGTCGGGCACGGAGCGAGCGGCGATCTCGGTCGCGATGTTGCCCCCGGCGCCGGGCCGGTTGTCAACCACGATCTGCTGGCCCAGCACCTCGGAGAGTCGCTGCGCGAGCGGCCGGGCCGCGGTGTCGGCGCCGCCGCCGGGCGCGAAGCCCACCAGCATGCGCACCGGACGGTCCGGGTACCCCCCCGGCTGCGCGAGGACGGCGGAGGGAGCGGCGAGCAGCGCGAGCGGGGCCAGCAGGGCCGCGGCCGACGGATGGCTGGAACGGGGCGTACGGATCGGGTTCATCGCAGGTCTCCCTGGGGACGAGGTCGCTGACATCGGGGCGGGGTCGAGGATAGGTGCGGGGGGGCTGCGGGCCGGCGGTCGCGGCGTCTGTCGGACTCGTCGCCGCCCGCGTCCGGTTCAGTGGGCGCGCGCCTGGCGGCGAGCCGCGGCCATGCGCACCGCGATGGCCATCGCCGACTCGATCGCCCCCGGATCGGCGCGGCCCTGCCCGACGATGTCGAAGGCGGTGCCGTGCGCCGGCGTGGTGAACACGGTCGGCAAGCCGGCGGTCACCGTCACGCCCTGGTGGAACCCGAGCAGCTTGGTCGCGATCTGACCCTGGTCGTGGTACATCATCACCACGCCGTCGTAGTGCCCCCCGCGGGCGCGGATGAACACCGCATCGGAGGATACCGGCCCGGTGCAGTCGATGCCCTCGGCGCGCAGCCGCTCGACCGTCGGGCCGATGATCGTCAGTTCCTCGTCGCCGAACAGTCCGCCCTCGCCGTTGTGCGGATTGAGCGCCGCCACGCCGATGCGCGGCGCCGCGATGCCCTTCTCGCGCAGCGTCCGGTGCGCGAGCCCGATCGCGTCGGCCACGCGCTGCGGCGTGACCATGTCCACCGCCTTGCGCAGCGCCACGTGGGAGGTGACGCGGAAGGTCGAGAACAGGTCGATCACGTTCATCTCGCCGAAGAAGCCGCGGTGACCGGTGAGCGCGGCGAACATCTGGTGCTCGTCGTGGTAATTCCAGCCGCCACGGAACATCGCGCCCTTGTTGAGCGGCGCGAAGCAGATGCCGTCGAGTTCGCCGGCCAGCGCGAGTTCGATCATCCTCGCCAGCGTCTCGCCGCAGAGCCGCCCGGACTCCGGCGAGGCCTCGGCACGGGGCAGTCCGGCGGGATCCATGTTGCCGAGGTCGACCAGCGGCAGCGCGGGGTCCGACCAGTCGATCGCGGTCACCGACGGCCACGCACGGACGGGGAATGCGGTGCCGGCATCGCGCTGGCCGAGCGCGAGCACCCGGGCGTCGCCGACGATCACCACGCGCGCGCCCTCGGGCCATGCGCGCCTCGCCATCATCCGGCAGGCGATTTCAGGGCCGATGCCGGTGGGGTCCCCGAGCATCAGCCCGATCACCGGGCGTACCCGCGCGACGATCTCATCCATGCAGCCTCTCCGACGGAAACGGCCGGCACGCACTGGCGCACGCCGGCGGGCGCGGAGTATCGCACGGTCGCCAGCCGAGGCCGGCGGCGGGCCTCAGTCCAGTTTGACGCCGAGCTTGCGCCCCAGCGCCCCCCAGGTCTGCATGTCGTTGCGGATGATCTCGGCGAACGCCTCGGGCGTGGTCGGCGACGGGTCCATGCCCTGCGCGAGCAGGTTGCGCCGCACATCGCCGTCCTCCAGGATGCGCCGCACCGCCGCGTTCAGGTCGTCGACGCGCGCGCGCGGCAGCTTCGCCGGACCGAGCAGGCCCCACCAGCCGGACAGGTCGAACCCGGGAACGCCGGACTCGGCGACGGTCGGGATGTCGGGCACGGCGGCCGACCGGCGCGCGGCGCCGGAGGCAATCGCCTTGAGCTTGCCGGCCTTCATCTGGGGCAGCCCGACCAGCACCGGGGTGAAGGCGAACTGCACCTCGTTGCCCAGTTGCGCGGCAGTGGCAGGCCCGATGCCCTTGTACGGGATGTGGGTCATCGAGAGGCCGAGCCGGGACATCAGCAGCTCCATGCCGAGGTGCGGCGGCGAGCCGTTGCCCGACGACCCGTAGTTCACGCGTCCGGCGTTGGCGCGCACCCAGGCCGTCATCTCCTTGATGTTGCCCACCGGGACCGATGCGTGGGCGAGCAGCAGCAGCGGCGAGGTGGTCGCCAGCGTGATCGGCGTGAAATCGCGCACCGGATCGTAGGGCAGCTTCTCGACGAGCAGCGCGCTGCTCGCGAACGAATTGAACGTGAACAGCAGCGTGTGGCCGTCGGCGGGCGCGCGCGCGACGATCTCGGCGCCCACGATCCCGCTGCCCGCGGGACGGTTGTCGACCAGGAAGCTCTGGCCGTATCGCTCGCCCAGGTGCTGCGCGAGCAGGCGACCGACCGCGTCCGTGCCGCCTCCCGGCGCGAAGGGAATGATCATGCGAACCGGCCGGACCGGGTAGCGGTCCGCCGGCGCGGCGGCGATGGCCGTGCCCGCGGCGGCGAGGCCCATCAGGACGAGAACGGACCGCGACGGGCGGCAGGACGTCAGGCTCATCGGCTGCTCCATGGGTTCGGGTGGCGAATGATGACCGGGACGGCAGGAACGGACGGACCCGGGCGCCGCGGGCTGCGTCGGACCCGCCCCCGCGCGCCGCGAGGATACCCGCATCCGCCACAGGCGCGGGCCCGACCTGCCGACCGTCCCCGGACCGTCTTCGGCCGTCGGATCGGGGCGACCGGATCATTCGCGGGGCGAGCCGAGAGGCTCGGGGTCCCTCCCGGGGCGCTCGCCCCCCGCTCCCGCGGCCGGGCATGGCGCCCCCGGCGCGGCCGCGCGAGCCCGACGGGGGCATCGGGCATAATGCGTCGCTGCCATCGCAACCACATCGGACACACGCATCGTGGGCCAGACCATCGCAGAGAAGATCCTGGGCGCGCATTCGGGCGGCGCCCCCGTCAAGGCCGGCGACGTGGTCGTCGCCACCGTCGACTTCGCGATGGTGCACGACGCCCGCGCCGCCAACGCGCTGAAGGCCATCGATTCGCTCGGACTCGCGCAACTCCCCCACGCGCGCAACACGGCCTTCGTCCTCGACCATTTCTCGCCGCCCCCCACCCGCGAGGCGGCCAACGTGCATGCCGCGATGCGCGCCTTCTGCGAGCGAACGGGCGCCGTGCTCTACGACGTCGGCGATGGCATCTGCCACCAGGTGCTGCCCGAGAACGGCCACCTGACCGCAGGCGATCTCGTGGTCGGCACCGACACCCACTCCACGACCTACGGCGCGTTCAATGCGTATGGCACCGGCCACGAGGGCAGCGACGTCGCGGCCATCCTCGCCACCGGGCGCACCTGGTTCCGCGTGCCCGAGACGATCCGCGTGGACATGCCCGGCAGGCTCACGCCCGGTGTCTGGGCGAAGGACGTCACCCTCGCGATGCTCGGCCGGCTGGGTGCCGAGGGCGCGAACTTCCGGGTCATCGAATACGCCGGCAGCGCGGTCGCGGCCATGGACATCGACGATCGGATGACGCTCGCCAACCACGCCGCCGAACTCGGCGCGGAGGCCGCGATCCTGGAATGCGACGAGAAGACCGTCGCATGGCTCGCGGCGCACGGTGCGCGCGCACCGCGGCCGGTCGCCGCCGATGCCGACGCACGCTACGTCGACCGCTTCACGCTCGATGCCTCGACGCTCGCGCCGAAGGTGGCCCACAACCACGACATCGGCGACGTCGTCGATGTCACCGCCCTGGCCGGAGAGCCCGTGCAGGTCGCCCTGATCGGCACCTGCACCAACGGGCGCCTCGACGACATCCGGCAGGCCGCGAGCATCCTGCGCGGACGGCGCATCGCCCGCGGCGTGCGACTGGTGATCACCCCGGCCTCGCGGGCGATCTACCTCGCCGCCATGCGCGAGGGGCTGATCGAGGCGCTGACCGAAGCCGGCGCCTCGGTGGACCCGGCCGGCTGCGGCACCTGCGTGGGCATCACCCACAAGCTGATGGCCGCCGACCGCGAGCGGGTGATCTCCAGTGCCAACCGCAACTTCAAGGGACGCCTGGGCAACCCCGACTCCGACATCCTGATCGCGTCGTCGGCGACCGTCGCCGCCTCGGCGCTGACCGGCCGCGTGACCGACCCGCGCGAGATCGCCGCCGACATCCGCGCCGCCGCCTGAACCCGCCCGCCGAGACCCGTCACGCCATGAACGCTCCGCTGTCCATCATCCGCGGCACCGCCCACCGGCTGGGCGACGACATCAACACCGACCTGCACTGCTCGGCCAAGTACAACATCGGCAAGCCGATCGAGTGGCTGGCCCAGCACGCCTTCGAGCAGTTGGCCCCCGGGTTCGCCGCCGCCATACGCCCCGGCGACGTGATCGTGGCCGGGAAGGACTTCGGCATCAATTCGTCCCGCGAGCAGGCCGTCCACGTGCTGCGCGCGATGGGCGTGGCGGCGGTGGTGGCGCGGTCGTTCGGGCGGCAGTTCTACCGCAACGCGATCAACAACGGACTGCCGATCGCCGAGTGCGAGGTCTCCGCGATCGAGCAGGGCGACGCGATCGAAGTCGACGTGGCCGGCGGTCGGATCGAGGTGCCCTCGCGCGGCCTGCGCGCGGAGGTTCCCCGGTTGCCGCCCGCGGTGCTGGCGCTGGTGGCCGCCGGCGGGCTGCTGCCCTACCTGCGCGAGCATCCCGACTGGGGACTGCCCGCGGCCTGAACGGCGAGCCCCGATCGGCGTGTCGCGCCGCACGCCCCGCCGTCGCCGGCGCCACCGACCCGTCCCCGTCGTCCCGCTGCGCAGCGGGCGGGGCGGCGCGCGCC
>CAIKXV010000205.1 GCA_903831455.1 uncultured Pseudomonadota bacterium
GACCGACTCGCGCACCGCGGCCCGGACGATGCCGGCCTCTGGCTATCGCCCGACCGCCGGATCGCCCTCGCCCACCGGCGCCTGTCGGTGATCGACCTGAGCGCGGCCGGACACCAGCCGATGCTGGACGCCTCCGGCCAACTGGCCATCGTGTTCAACGGCGAGATCTACAACTTCCGGTCGCTGCGTGCGGAGCTGCAGTCGCTCGGGCACGCGTTCGCCTCCGGTAGCGATACCGAGGTGCTGCTCGCCGCGTGGCGGCAGTGGGGCGAGGACAGCCTCCAGCGGCTCAATGGCATGTTCGCCTTCGCGCTCTACGACGAGGGCGGTGGCGCTCGTCCACCACGCCTGCACCTGGCGCGTGATCGCGCGGGCAAGAAGCCGCTGTACTACCGGCAGGCGTCCGGAGGGTTCGAATTCGCCTCCGAGCTCAAGGCCTTCGCCGGCCCGCACGCGATCGATCTGGACGCCCTGAACGACTATCTCGCGCTCGGCTACGTGTCGGGCGAACGCTGCATCGCGCGCGGCGTCCAGCGCCTGCCACCCGGGCATCGCGCCTGCCTGGACCTTGCCTCGGGCCGCCTCGTCGTCGAGCGCTACTGGTCGCTGCCCGCACGCGCACCGGACGAAACGCTCTCGCTGGAAGCCGCCGCCGACCAGGCCCAGGCGCTGCTCGAGGACAGCGTGCGGCTGCGGCTGGAGAGCGATGTCCCCGTCGGGGTGCTGCTCTCGGGGGGACTGGACTCCTCCCTGATCGTCGCCACGGCGGCACGCGCCCGTTCGCAGCCGATCAGCACGTTCACCATCACCCAGCCGGGCTCTCTGCTGGACGAGGCCGAGCAGGCCGCGCGGATCGCGCGCCATTTCGGCACGCGGCATCATGCGCTGGCGCTGGAAGCGCCCTCCCTCGACCTGCTGGAGGAGATGGCACCGATCATCGACGAGCCGCTCGCCGACTCCTCGCTGATCCCGACCTGGCTGGTGTCGCGGCTCGCGCGCCGCCACGTGACCGTCGCACTGGGCGGAGACGGCGGCGATGAACTGTTCGGGGGCTATGGAGACTACGCGCAGGCCATCGCCGATGCCGCACGCCTGCGACGGGTGCCCCCAGCGCTGCTGGGCGTGGTCGCACGCCTCGCCGCGCGCCTGCCCGCGGGCGTACGCGGGCGAAACCGTCTGGCGTCCTTGCGAGCCGGACCCCACCAGGCCATCGTTTGGGGGTCGCCCTACTTCGACCTCGAATTGCGCCGCCGCGTGCTCCTGCCCGAGGCCGCGAGGACCATCGAGTCCGAAGGAGCCGGACTCGCACGGCCCGAGCAGTCGCTGTCTCGACTGTACGCGGCGGGTATCTCGCCCATGGACGGGATGACCCGCACGCATTTCGGCAGCATCCTTCCCGATGACTTCCTGGTCAAGGTCGATCGGGCGAGCATGGCCCATGCGCTGGAAATGCGCTCCCCGCTGCTCGACTACCGGCTGGTGGAGTTCGCATTCGCTACCCTGCCCGACCGGCTCAAGGTGACCGCGCGCGGCTCGCGGCTGGTGCAGCGGGAACTGGCGCGCCGCCTGCTGCCGCCCGACGCGGATTTCACGCGCAAGCAGGGCTTCTCGATCCCGATCGATGCCTGGATGCGGGCCGACGGCGAGCGACTGTTCGAGCGCTGGATGCCGTACCTCCCCGAGGCGGTCTGCCGCCGCGAGCTTCGCCGGCTGCTGGCCGGCCTGAGGCGAGGACGCGCCAACGGCGCCCGGCTCTACGCGCTTCTCGTGCTCGCGATCGCCCATCACAACCTGCGGATGCCGTCGGCACCTCCTCCGCCCACACGACCGTGAGCCGGCTGCGGTACGCTGCGCCCGGCCACGGGGATTCGACCGCTCTGCGCCCTCTCCGGAGATCGCGCTCTCGTCGCCGTCTCGCGCGGGATCCCGCGAATGCCCCGTGTACCGCACGCCATCGACCTGCCCGATGCCCCTGATCACCGTCTGCATCCCCTGCTACAACCGCGCCTCGGTGCTGCCGGCGCTGCTCGACTCGGTGCTCGGCCAGTCGTTCGCGGACTACGACGTGCTGATCCGGGAGGACGGCTCGCCCGAGCGCGCGGCCATCGCCGCCGTCGTGCACGACTATCGGCAGCGCCACCCCGGGCGCATCACCTACATCGAGAACGAAGCCAACCTCGGCTACGACGGCAACATCCGCGCGCTGGTGGACGCCGCTCGGGGCGAGTACTGCCTGTTTATGGGCAACGACGACCTGATGTGCGAAGGGGCCCTGGCAACGGTCGCCGACATCCTGTCCCGCCACCCGGGCACCGGCGTGGTCGTGCGCAGCTACGCGGCCTTCGACGGCACGCCGGACACCCTCGACCAGACCTTCCGCTATTTCCCCGAGGAACGGGTCTTCGCACCGGGCGCCGATGCCGTGGCCGTCGCCTTCCGCCGCTCGGTGGTGATCCCGGGCATGGTCGTGCGCCGCGAGGACGCGCAGTCGGTGGCGACCGACCGCTTCGACGGCGTGCTGCTCTACCAGTTGTGGCTGGTGGGCAGGATCGCGGCCCACCGGGCCGTCGTCTTCACGCCGCAGATCCTGGCGCTCTATCGCAACGGCGGGATTCCCGACTTCGGGAACGCCGAGGCCGAGCGCGGCAAGTTCGTGCCTGCGCAGCACACGCCGGAGTCCTCGCTGCACTTCATGCGCGGGATGGTCGAGATCGCCGAGGCGGTGGAGTCGGCCGAGGGGCTGCCCGTACGCGCGCGCATCGTCTCCGACGTCGCTGCCTACTCCTATCCCATCCTGGCCATCCAGGCCGACAAGCCGCTGGGCACCTTCGTGCGCTACTGCATCGGGCTCGCCCGGCTGGGATTCGCGCGCTCCCCGCTGTTCTTCGTCTACTTCGGCTCCCTGTTGCTGCTTGGCCCCCGACGCAGCAACGCGGTGATCCGATGGATCAAGGCGCGGCTGGGCTATACGCCCGCCCTGGGCAGCGCCCGCTGACCGGCACACGATGCGCATCCTGGTCGCCGGCGACTGGCATTCCGACCTGCACGAGCAGGCGGTCGCCGACGCGCTCGAAGGCCTGGGGCACGAGGTCACCCGCTTCGCCTGGCATCATTATTTCGGCCCCCCCCGAAGCGCGCGGGGCGCCGCGATCGGGCGCGACCGCCCCCGGACCGCCACGCTGCTGCAACGCCTGCAGAACCGCTATCTGGCAGGCCCCCTCGTCGGCAGGCTCAATCGCGACCTTCTGGCGCTGGCCGCCTCCACGCGACCGGAACTGGTCCTGGTCTACCGCGGCACCCATGTGCGCCCGGACACGCTCGCCGCGCTCTCACGGATGCACCCGCGTCCCGTGCTGCTGGGCTACAACAACGACGACCCCTTCGGCCCGGGGCAGCCCCGGTCGATGTGGCGCCACTTCCTGGCGAGCCTGCCCGTCTATGACGCCGTGCTGGCCTACCGGCACCGCAACCTCGACGAGTACCGTGCGGCAGGCGCCCGCAGGGTACGGCTGCTGCGAAGCTGGTTCATCCCGGCACGCAACCATCCCGTCGTACTCGGTGCCGCCGACCACGCGCGCTACGACTGCGACGTCGTGTTCATCGGGCACCACGAGGACGACGGCCGCGCCGCGTTGCTCGCAGCCGCCGCCGAGGCCGGTTTTCGCCTGCGACTGTTCGGGCACGGCTACGAGTGGGATCCCGTCCTGGCGCGCCATCCGGCGCTGTCCGCCCTGGCACCGGTACGGCAGGTATGGGGCGAGGAGTACAACAAGGCGCTGTGCGGTGCGAAGATCGCGCTGTGCTTCCTGTCCCGCCTCAATCGCGACACC
>CAIKXV010000206.1 GCA_903831455.1 uncultured Pseudomonadota bacterium
CCGGACGTGGTCCGGCTGTTCCCGGACTTCCGCATGCGCGAGCGCGAATACTTCCGGCGTACCGGCCACTTCCCCATCATGCACTGCATCGTCGTTCGCCGCGAACTGCTCGAAGCCCACCCCTTCGTCGCCCGCAGCCTCTACGACGCCTTCTGCCGCTCCAAGGCCGTCGCCATCGAGCGCATGCGCTACATCGCCATTCCCCGATACATGCTCCCCTGGCTGCACGACGACATCGACGAGATCGATGCCGTCTTCGGGCGCGACCCCTTCCCCTACGGCATGGCCGCCGCGCGCGCCAATTTCCCCACCTTCATGCAGTACATGGCCGAGCACGGCATCATCGACGCGCCGCTGCCGCTCGAATCCCTCTTCGCCGACATCGGCGACTCGTCCCTCACCTGAGGGGCCGCCGCTGCGCGAAGCGACCCCGGCCCGGGCGTGCGCTTCGCGCCCCCCTCGTCACACCCACCCGAACAGGAGACCGCCGTGGACAGCGGAGTCAACGACGAACTCGCTCGCCGCATGGGCCGGCACGTGGGCCGTTACGCCGACAAGGTTCCCGACTGGGACGCCTTCCCCGCGAGCCGCGGGTTCCCGGAACTCGACCGGGCGCAGATCCGCTACATCGGCGCCGGCGGCTCACCCAAGGTCGACGACCCGGGCACCCTGCCCGCCGATCACTTCACGCTCAGCATCGTCCAGCAACCGGTCGGCCGCTATGGCGCCTCGCACGCGCACGAGGTCACCGAGGCCTTCCTGGTGCTGCAGGGCGTGCTCACGATCGGCTGGGAGTGGGAAGGCGAGGTCGTGCTGGCGCGCTGCGGACCGAAGGACATGTGCCTGCATGCGCAGGACAGGCCACACGGGTTCCGCAACGACGGCTTCGATCCGGTGATGGTGTCGATCATGGTCGGCAAGGGGCGACCGATGCCGCCGCATTACCTCTACCACCCGAAGAGCCACGCCAGCCAGCTGAGCCGCGACTTCGGCGCGCAGCCCGGACACAGCCAGCCCCTCGACTGGGCCAGCGGCGATCCGCGCCACCGCGAGATGGCCAGGCATATCGTGCGCTACAGCCAGCTCGAGCACCGGGCGGTCGCGGCCGGCTTCACGCGAGCGACCTACATCGGCGAGGGCGGCGCGCCCGCCGGCACCTTCCGCAAGGACCTGATCACCCTGCCCGAAGGCGGTGGGGTGCGCACCTACTCGCGCGAGGTCGAGGAGGCCTACTTCGTGCTGGAGGGACGACTCACCGCCTGCTGGGAGCAGGGCGGGCAACGGTGCGAGCAGCGGCTCGGGCCGCGCGACCTGCTCCTCACCCCCCCGGGGCAGCCCCACGCCTTCCGCAACGAAGGTCCGGGACCGGTCCAGTTCATGATGGTGGTGGGCACGCCGGCGGCCGAGGACGTGCAGTTCAGGGCAGCCTGAGATGGACGAACTGCGCGAGGTCGTCGCGGGTCCGGGCCGCTTCAGCCTGCTCGAGCGCGGCAGCGGTCCCGCGGTGGCGCTGCTCCATGGCATCGGTTCGGGCGCGCCATCGTGGCGCACCGTGCTCGAACAGCTGGGCGGCGATTGCAGGGGGGTTGCCTGGGATGCGCCCGGCTACGGTCGATCCACCCGTCTCGAGGCGCTCGCACCCGACCCGTCGGATTACGCATGCGCACTACGGCACCTGCTCGACGCGCTGCGGATCGAACGCGTGCACGTGGTCGGCCACTCGCTCGGAGCGGTCATCGGGGCACGCCTCGCGCTGGAGGCGCCCGACCGGGTCGCCTCGCTCACCCTGGCGAGCCCGGCGGGCGGGCATGCCCGCCTGCCCGAGGCCGAGCGCGCGCGTCTGCGCGAAGGGCGCCTGCAGGCGATGGCACGGCTGGGGCCAGCGGGCATGGCGCGCGACCGCGGCCCGCACCTGCTCGGCCCCGGGGCGACCGACGGGATGCGCGACGCCGTGATCGACACGATGTCGCGCCTCGAACCGGCCGGTTTCGGGCAGGCCGTGCGCATGCTGTCCATCGCCGATACCCGCGGCGACGTGGCGAAGCTGCCCACTTCGCTGCCGGTACAGTTCATCCACGGCGATCGGGACACCGTCACGCCACCCCAGGGCGTGCGCGACATCGCGAGCGAGCGTCCGGAGGCGCCGGTGCACCTGCTGCAGGGTGCGGGTCACGCCTGCTACATCGAACAGCCGCAGGCCTTTGCCCGGCTGCTCGCCGGGTTCACCCGGGCGCATCCGTAGGTTCGCGCGCGCGAGCCCGGCTGCGGTGCACCGGCGACCGGCAGCCGGTCCGCCGCGCACGGCGGCATCGATCAGATCGGCGAGAGCCCCGCCGCCCGCACCACCTTCGCGAAGCGCGCGACCTCGGTCCGGATCGTCTCGGCGAAGGCGTCCGGCGAATCGGCGATCGGATCGTAGCCCTCGCGTACGAGCGCCTCGGACAGATCCGGTGCGCGAACGGCCTTGACGATTTCCGCGTTGAGACGCACGACGGTCTCGCGAGGCACGGCTGCCGGCGCCAGCACGCCACGCCAGTTGACGATGCCGTAGCCCGGAAGGCCGGACTCGGCCACCGTCGCGAGTTGCGGGGCCAGCGGCGACCGGCGCATCCCGGTGATCGCGACGGCGCGTAGCCGACCGGTGGCGAGATGGGGCATCACCACTCCCAGGTCGGCGAACATGAGCTCGACGTGGCCGCCCAGCACGTCGGCGAGCGCAGGTCCGGTGCCCTTGTAGGACACGTTGACCAGGTCGACGCGCGCGGCCGAACGCAGCATCTCGGCCGCGAAGTGGGAGATGCTGCCGGGACCGGAGGACGCATAGTTGAGCGCCCCGGGGCGTGCGCGGGCCAGCGCGAGGAACTCGGGCAGGTTGCGCGCCGGAACCGACGGGTGCACGACCAGCACGTAAGGCCCTGCGGCGACGTTCGTGACCGGGGCGAAGTCGCGCACCGGATCGTAGGGCAGCTTCGCGTAGAGCGCAGGGGCGAGGCTGATGCAACTGGCCGCGCCCATGAGCAGCGTGTGGCCGTCGGGCGCAGCCCGGGCCACCATCGCCGAGCCGATGGTGCCGCCAGCGCCGCCGTGGTGTTCGATCAGGAAGGGCTGGCCGGTGCTGGCCGCCACCTTCTGCGCGATCCCGCGCGCCATCAGTTCGTTCGCGCCCCCCGGGGAGAACGGAATCACCAGCCGGATCGGCTTGGCCGGGAAGCGGACACCGCCCGGCTGGGCGCTCGCCTGCGGCGCCGGAAGCCACGCGAGCATGAGGGCGAGCGCGCCTGCGCCCGCGACGCGCCCGCGGGGCAGGTACCGCGGCGTGGGGATCGTCGACGGCTGCACCGGTCCGATCAGCCGAAATGCACGACCGCGCGCCCGCGCACCGCGCCGGCGATCGAGCGCTGGCAACTGTCGATGACCTCGTCGAGCCGGATCGGGAAACCGATGCGGTCCAGGCAGGCCGGGCGCAGGTCGCCGGCGACGCGTGCCCACACCTCGCGGCGGACGGACGCGCTGGCGTTCGAATTGACGCCGATCAGCCGGACGCCGCGCAGGATGAACGGGAATACCGACGTGGCCAGCTCGATGCCACCCGCGTTGCCGAAAGCGCCGATCACACCGTCCTCGCGCATCGAGCGCGTCAGCCAGGACAGTTGCGCCCCGCCGACCGAATCGAGCGCACCGGCGAAGCGGGCGCGCTCGAGAGGGCGCGTACCCATCTCGACTTCCCCCGCGAGCAGCACTTCGGCAGCACCGAGCGCACGCAGCCAGTCGGCCGCATCCGCCTTCGAAGTGAGCGCGACCACGTGGTAGCCGCGCCGCGCGAGCATGTCGATGCCGATCGATCCGCAGCCTCCGGTGGCCCCGTTGACCAGCACCGGACCCGCCTGCGGCGTCAGGCCGTTGTGCTCGAGCAGGTGGATGGCCAGCGCCGCGGTGAAGCCGGCCACGCCGATCGTGCCGGCCTCGAGCAGCGACAGGCCGGGCGGCAGCGGCATGACCCAATCCGCAGGCACCCGCACGCGCTCGGCGAAACCGCCGTCGTGACCGACCCCGAGTCCATGGCCATGCACGCAGACCGCATCGCCGGGGGAGAACCGCGGATCGGTCGAGGATTCGACGAGCCCGACCGCGTCGATGCCGGCGATGCAGGGCATGCGGGTCATGATGCGCCCGCGCCCGGTGACGGCCAGCGCGTCCTTGTAGTTCACGCTGGCATGCCGGGTGGCGATCACCACCTCCCCGGCATCGAGTTCATCGAGCGCGATGTCCACGAGCGCGGCGCTCACGACGCCGTCGGCCTGGCTTACCCGTACCGCCCTGTACTTCGTCGAACTCATGCGACTGGCTCCGGAGTGGGTCCACCGACCCGCGACGCGCCCGGCCGGGAGGCGGGCGCACGGGCGACGACGGCGGGATCAACCGGGCGGCCAGGCGAAAGGCCTGCCGCCCAGGATATGCAGATGCAGGTGGAAGACGGTCTGGCCGGCCCCCGTACCGTTGTTGATGTTGAGCCGGAACGCGTCACCCAGCCCAAGCCGCTCGGCGATGCGCGGCGCCGTGGCCAGCAGGTGGCCCAGCAGCGACTGGTCGTCGGCCGACGCGTCGTACAGGTTGACGATCGGCTTCTTCGGCACCAGCAGCACGTGGACGGGCGCCTGCGGATGGATGTCGCGGAAGGCGATGCAGAGGTCGTCCTCGTGCACGATATCGGCGGGAATCTCGCGGGCGATGATCTTCTCGAAGAGCGTGGGCATGGGTCGTCGCCAGGCAGGTACGGAGCGCGCGCGTGCCGCGCGGCCGCCCGTAGTGTGTCACTTCCCGCGCGCGAGCGTGTAGGCGCTCCAGTCGAGCATCTCGTCGACCACCTGCTGGGCGGCCGAGATCAGCGCGCCCACCGCACCGATCGCATCGGGCGTGGCGCAGGGCCGCTCGGCCGCGAAGGCGCGCTGCGACAGCGGCGCCCGGGTCGGCGGCGAGAGCAGGCTCGCGCGCACGCGCACCACCGCACGGGCACGGTCGGGCGCATCGAACCACTGCGAGAACTCGGACAGGTCCACGCGGAGGATGGCCGCAGGCGGGGTCCCCTGCGGGTCGCGCGCGCGGGCCGCGACCGGCCATGCCGATGCCCGCTCGCGCAGGCGCTCGGCAAGCAGTGCCGAAGGCGGGGCCGCCCACCCGGTGGCGGCATACGCCCTCAGCCGACCGGGCGCATCCCAGAGCAGCCGGTAGGCCAGGGCAGTGCCATCCAGCCAGTCGGGCGCAACCACGGTCCCGATGGCCAGCGGGGCCGGCAGCGGAACGATGGTCGCAGGCGCCGGCGGCACCGGTCCGAAGTCATGGCGTGCCAGCGGGGCCGGACGCTCGGGCACGAGGGTGCAGCCCGCCATCGGCAGCAGGGCGGCCGCGGCCACCAGCCGGCGGCGGCCCGCCACAGGCAGACGAAATCGATCGGTCATTGCGCGGGCCTCCCGGTCCCGGGGCGACATCGCAGGCGCTCGGATCCCGCGCTCATCGGGGGGGCCAGGGCGCGACGTATCCGGGCTCGCCGGGCCCCGGGGCCAGCGGCCCGCGACCGAACAGCAGGCTCTGCGGCTGCGCCTGCAGGTCGACGATGGCCCGCTCGATCGCCCGCGCGTTGCGGGAGAGTTCATCCATGAACGAGGACATCTGCGGCCATGCGACGTTGAGCAGCGTGTCGCTGACCGCGCGTCCGCCATCGCCCATGCGTTCCGCCGCGCGCAGCGCGCGCTCCACGTCCTGCAGCCTCGCGCCCGCCTCCCGGGTGAGCTGGGTGAGTTCGCCGGCGAGTTGCTCGACGCGCCGCATCGAGCCGCTCGCCTCGCGCATCAGTCCGCCCGACGCGTCGACGACTGGCCCGGTGCGGTCGGCCAGCGCCGAGAGCCGCTCGCCGGCTCGCTGCGCGGCGGACAGCGTCGAGCTGACGCGGCGCAGGTTCTCGTCCGACAGCAGCCGGGAGAGGCGCGAGGCGAGATCGTCGAGATCGGCCAGCAGTTCCGGCCCGCTGGTGCGCAGCTGGTCGAGCAGCGAGGGATCCATCGGGATGCGGGGGGGATTGTCCGGATCCGGGACCAGCCGTTCGGCCGCCCGGCCGGTATCGCTGAGGCTCACGTGCGCGATGCCGGTGATGCCCTGGAAGCCCAGCCGGGCGCGCGTCTCGCGGGGTGATCGGCGCGCCACGATCGACCCGGATCGACACCAGGATCTGGCGCGGATTCTCGGGATCGAAACGCACCCCCTCCACGCGCCCGACCTGCACGCCGCGCAGGCGCACCGGCGCCTGCGTGCCCAGGCCGCTCACCGATCCCGTGGTCACCAGCACGTAGCGATCGCGCGGCTCGTCGGAGTCGCGCAGCCACAGGTAGGCGGCGGCCACGGCCGAGCCCAGCAGGAGCACGAACAGGCCGGCGAGCAGTGCGTGGGAGCGATCTTCCATCCGGTTATTGTGACGCGTTTGTCAGGCCCCTACCCGAGGCGGATCGGTGTCGCCCGCCGACGCGCCGGCCGCGTCGTGGGCGAAGAACGCCGAGACCGCCGGATCGTCCACCGCCGCCACGTCGGCCACCGTGCCCAGCGCGACGATGCGACCGCGCGAGAGCACCGCGACCCGGCTCGCCAGCGCCGCCACGGTCTCGCGGTCGTGGGTGATGATCACCACGGTCGGTGCGAGTTCGGCGGCCAGATCCTGCAGCAGCGCGACGAAGCCGCGGGCCAGCACCGGGTCGAGGCCCGCCGTCGGCTCGTCGAGGAACAGCAGTTCGGGATCGAGCGCGATCGCCCGCGCAAGCCCGACGCGCCGCGC
>CAIKXV010000207.1 GCA_903831455.1 uncultured Pseudomonadota bacterium
CGTCAGTCGGCGCGGATGCCGGTCTCGCGAATCAGCTTGCCCCAGCGCGCGAACTCGCTGCGGATGAACTCGGCCGCCTGGTCGGGCGTGCCCGACAGGGTCTCTCCCCCCATGGCGGCCAGCCGATCGCGCACCTCCGGGGTGGCGATCGCGCGATTGGCCTCGGCGTTCAGGCGATCGATCACCGCGCGAGGGGTCTCGCGCGGGGCCATCAGCGCATACCAGTTGACGGCGATCAGCTGCGGCAGTCCCGCCTCCGCGCTGGTGGGTACCCCGGGCAGGTCGGCGACACGCCGGGTGTCGAGCACGGCCAGCGCGCGCATGCGCCCCTGCTTCACGTAGGGCACCGCGCTGGAGGAGGCGACGAACACGAGGTCCACCTCGCCGCCGACCGCCTGGCCGAGCGCGATGGTCGCGCTCTTGTAGGGCACATGCTCGATGCGGGTGCCGGTGAGCGACTTGAACAGTTCGCCGGCGAGGTGCGGAGTCGAGCCCACGCCGCCGGAGCCGTAATTCAGGCGGCCGGGTGCGCGGCGCGCCAGTGCGACGAGTTCGCGCACGTCGCGCGCGGGCACCAGCGGGTGCACCACCAGCACGTTGGGGATGGCGGCGACCTGGGCGACGGCCGCGAGATCGCGCACCGGATCGAACGTGGCGACCGGATTGACGTGCGGATTGATCACCAGGGGCGGGGCCGCCATCAGCAGCGTGTAGCCGTCGGGTGCCGCCTTGATGACGGCCTCGTGGGCGAGGTTGCCCCCGGCGCCCAGCCGCGGCTCGGGGATGACCTGCTGGCCGAGCGACTGGGACAGGCGTGCGGCCAGGATGCGGGCGACGACGTCGGTGCCGCCGGCGAAGGGCAGCAGGATCCGGATCGGGCGATTCGGCCAGCCCTGCGCGAACGCGGGTCCGGCGAGGACGAGGGCCGTGCCCAGGACGAGCATGGCACGGGTTGCCGCGGGGCGGGTGCGGCGCGCGGGTGCGCGAGGGATCGTGGAGGGTTTCATCGCGTGGCTCCCTGCGAACGGGCGGCGTCGTCCGCCTCGTCGGCCTCGAGCAGGGCCCAGACCCGCCGGAAGGGGCCGCGGGTTCGGACGAGTTCGGCGCCCGCATCGGCCGCGAGATCGTCCTCGAGCCACTGTGGCTCGCCCAGCTGGGCGCTCAGCAGCGCGCGCTGCGCGTTCTCCTCGAACAGGAAGGCCCCGGCGATCGCCTCGACCACGCCCTCGCCCGTGATCGCCGCCCCGTGGGCCCGCATCAGGACGGCGCGGTGGCTCCCGAGGGCGTGCGCGAGGGCGATGCCACGCTCGGGCGTGCTCACCAGCCGCGGATCCGGGTAGACGGGAACGCCGTCGTGGAACAGCGTACCCATCAGGTGGATGGGTCGGAGCGCGCGCGGACCGGTGGGCGTGGACGAGGTGGTGAAGGCGGTCGAGTACATGCCGTGGTAGTGGATCACGCAGCCGACGTCGGGCCGCGCCTTGAGGATCTCGAGGTGGATCGGGTACTCGCCTGGAAGGTCGCCGTGGCCGGACAGCCTGCGCCCCTGCAGGTCGCAGAGGAGATAGTCCTCGGGGTGGACCTCCCGCCCCAGCGAGTGCCGCGTGATCAGCCAGAGGTCCTCGCCGGGCAACCGGGCGCTCAGGTGGCCGAACCCCTCGATGAAGCCGCGCCGATACAGGAATCGCCAGGACTTGAGCAGCTGCTCCATCAGGTCATCGGGGATCCGGGGCATTCGATGTTCCTTTCAGATTCGACGGGTTCATGCGCGCGCAGGACGATACCACCCGAGGCTCGGGCGAGGGCAGGGGGAAGGCACTTCAGCGCGCGCGCCCGCCGGGACAGGCGCAAGCGTGCCGCGCTATAGTGCCGGCGTGCGGGAGGTCGACCTCCCCGCCCGGCCGCTGGCCGGACTACTCAGGGAGAATTCCGGATCATGATGCTTCAGCGTATTGCCGGGGCCGCCTTCGTCGCGGCGCTCGGGCTGGGCCTGGCCTCCGCGTCGGTGCAGGCGCAGATCTACACCGAGGACCAGCGTCCCTCGGCCTGCCACAAGAAATACGATGACACCGGCCCCGGCCGGGACGTGATCTACGTGCCGACCCGGCTCAAGACCGTCGAGCGCATGCTCGACTTCGCCGAACTGAAGGCGGGCGAGACCCTGGTCGACCTCGGCTCCGGCGACGGCCGCATCGTGCTGGCGGCGGCGCGCCGCGGTGCCAATGCACGCGGCATCGAACTCGACGACGGGCGTTTCAACATCGCCAACTGCTGGGCCAAGGAAACCGGCCTCACCGGCAAGGCGCGCTTCCTCCAGGTCAACATCTTCGAGCACGACTTCACCGACGCGGCGGTCGTCACGATGTACCTGCTGCCGGGGCTGAACCTCAAGCTGCGCCCGCAGGTGCTCGACATGCGTCCGGGTACGCGCATCGTCTCGCATGCCTTCACGATGGGCGACTGGGAAGCCGATCGCAGCGAGTCGGTGGCCGACACCAACCAGATGGTCTACCTGTGGATCGTCCCGGCCAAGGTGAACGGAACCTGGACGGTCACGCCCAAGGGCGGCGCTCCGTTCCAGCTCAACCTCACCCAGCAGTACCAGAAGTTCGAGGGGTCGGCCGCCATGGGCGGACGCAGCGCGAAGGTGGCCAAGGGCCTGCTGCGCGGCGAGCAGATCAGCTTCTCGCTGGTCGACAACGGCGGTGCCGCGCGCGACTACTCGGGCCGGGTCAGTGGCGACCGGATCGAGGGTAACGGCTGGACCGCGGTCCGCACCGCGAAGTAACCGCCACCGCGTCCGCCGCGATCGCGAGGCGGACGGACCGAGCCGGGGGGGCTTCCGTGCCTCCCCGATCGGTCGCTCAGATGGCCTGGGCGGCCCTCAGGCGCGCGATCTCCTCCGGCGAGCAGCCGAGCCCGGAGAGGATGTCGTCGGTGTGCTGGCCGCACTCGGGCGTTGCGCTGCGGAGTGCATGGGGCGTGCGCGACAGGCGGAACGGCTGGCTGATCAGTTCGACCGTGCCCAGCCGCGGATGGGCGACCGGCTCGGCCATGCGGTTGTACTGCACCTGCGGGTCGGCGAACACCTGATCCATGGCGTGGATCGGTCCGCCCGCGACGCTGCATTCGGCGAATCGGTGGTTCCACCACGCACTGTCGCGCTCGCGCATCCGGGATTCGATCAGTGCGTTGAGCGCCTCGCGATGCTGCACGCGCAGCGGCAGGGTGGCAAAGCGCGGGTCGGTCGCCAGTTCCGGCCGCTCCAGCGCTTCGCACAGGTGCGCGAAGCCGGCGTTGCTTCCGGCCGCGACGTTCATGTACCCGTCGGCCGTGCGGTAGACCCCGGTCGGGCTGACGGTCGGATGGTCGTTGCCCGCGCGCCGCGCGACCTGGCCCTCGACCGTGTAGCGCGCGGCCTGGAAGTCCAGCAGCGCGATCATCGCGTTGAGCAGTGACACCTCGATCCACTGTCCCTCGCCCGACTGTTCGCGCTCGAGCAGCGCGGTGAGGATTCCCATCGCGCAGTACAGCCCTGCCGCCGAGTCCGAAACCGCGCAGCCTGCGCGCATCGGCGGACCCTCGGGGTCGCCGGTGATGGCCATCAGCCCGCCCATGCCCTGGGCGATCTGGTCGAATCCGGGACGCTGCGCATAGGGGCCGGACTGGCCGAACCCCGAGATGCTGGCGAGCACGATGCGGGGATTGAGCGCGCGCAGCGAGGCGTAGTCGATGCCCAGTCGCTGCTTGACGTCGGGGCGGTAGTTCTCCACCACGACATCGGCCTCGCGCACCAGCCTGCGAAACAGCGCGAGCCCCTGCGGATGCTTCAGATTGAGGGTCAGGCTGCGCTTGTTCCGATGCAGGTTCTGGAAGTCCGCCCCGTCGCGCCGGTCATCCCAGCCGTCGGACTGGCCGATGGACGGTGGAGACTCGATCTTGATGACGTCGGCGCCCCAGTCGGCGAGTTGCCGCACCGCGGTCGGACCCGAACGCACCCGGGTGAGGTCCAGCACGCGGAAGCGGGCGAGCGGACCGACGCGGCCGGCCCCGGGCGAGGCGAGGGGTTGCGGCGTCGGCGCGCCGGTGTCCTGCGGGGTCAACGTCCGGCGTCCAGCACGTCCGACACCCAGTCCCACATGTAGGCGGTCCCGAGGCTCACGTTGTCGATCTGGCAGTGGTGGTAGCCGCCTTCCTCGCGCGAGAAGATCTTCAGCTCCTTGCGGGTGGATCCGCAGGCGGCAATCATCTTCTGTGCGTGCTCGAGCGGCGCCTGCTGGTCACCTTCGCCGTGCACCAGCAGGTAGGGGCAGCGCATCTTCTGGATCACGCCATCGAGCTTGAAGCCCTCCAGCTTGCGGAAGGCTTCCTCCTTGGTCTGCACGCCGAATACCCACAGCAGGTGGTGCCAGGGGACCGACAGCGACAGGATCTCGCCGCGTTCGATCCGCGCGAGCCGTTGCTGCCACTTGGTGTGGTAGTCCCACTCCGGCCCCCACGAGATGCAGCAGGCGAAGCGCGGATCCATCGAGGCGGCGCGCGGCGCGTAGTAGCCGCCCAGGCTCAGCGCCATGATGCCGATGCGCCGGGGATCGAATTCCGGGCGCCCGGCGAGGAAGTCCCACGCAGCGCCCGCGTGACGCTCGGTCTCGTGGTGCAGCGGCAGGTTACGGAAGCGGATCGCCTCGCCGTTGCCCGGGCCGTCGAGCAGCAGGCAGGACACGCCGCGCGCGACCAGATCGGGAATGCCGCGGAAGTACTGGATTTCCTTGGTGACGTCGAAGCCGTCCAGGAACAGCATGACGGGGCCGGGACCGCTCCCGGGATCGCGCCGGGCATGGACGATCACGCCGGGCAGGTGCGTGCCTTCGTACGGGACCTCCACGTGCTCGAGATGCAACCACGGGGCGAGGCGGGCGGCTTCGCGAAACGCCTCCACGCCGCGTGCGTAGGCGGCCTGGCTCTCGTCCGTCTTGGGCTGCATGAAGCGCTCGCCCACGTGGTGGTAATGGGCGGCCCGAAGCAGCTGTGCCACCGCGGTGTGCGTCCGGCCCTTCGCGCACTTGTCGCGCGCATCCTCGATCAGGCGGTCGGCCTCGTGCGCCCAGGCGCGGAACCACGCGAGGTCATCGCCCACGCACGATTGCAGGCGCAGACCGACGCGGTGTACCTCGCCGATCTCGGCCCCGCCCCACGGGGCGCCGCCCAGGGCGATCAGCATGCCGTGCGACCAGCGGTAGTTGTCGGGGAAGTAGTTCCAGGCGAGATCGCCCTCGGGCAGTGGCGGGACGGACATTCGGGTCTCCTCGGTGGTCGGTCAGAGTCGCGGCATGCCCGACTCGATGATGATCCTGCGGAACTTGGCGATGTCGCGCTGGACGATGTCGCGGAACTCGGCGGGGGTGTTGCCGACGAGCACCAGCCCGAACTGGCGGAATCGATCGCGGACCTCGGGGGTCTGCAGCGCCTGCACCGCGGCGTCGTGCAGGCGGGCGATCACCGGCGCCGGGGTGCCCGCCGGCGCGAGCATGCCGCTCCAGAACTGGATGTCGTAGCCGGAGATGCCCTGCTCGATCAGGGTGGGCACGTCCGGGAGGACCGGCGAGCGCTCGGCGCTGGTGACCCCGAAGGCCTTCATCTGTCCGGTCTTGAGGTGTACCGCGCTCGCCAGCGGCGTGAGCAGCGAGACGTCGGCCTCGCCGGCCACCACGGCCCGCTCGGACGGCGCACTGCCCTTGTAATGGACGTTGGTCATGCGCACGCCCAGTTGCCGCCACAGGGCGTCGCCCGCGGCCTCCCCGGTGGATCCCGGGATCGCGATGTTCAGGCCGCCCTTGCGCGTCTTCGCGTAGGCGGCGAGGTCCTGGATCGTGGTGCCGGGGACGCGTGGATGCGTGGCGACGATCATGCCGGTCGTCGACATCTGGGTGATCGGGGTGAAGTCACGCTCGGGGTTGTAGGACAGGCTCTTGTACAGCGTGGCGTTGATGGCGACGGTACCGCTGTTGCCGATCACGAGCGTGAGCCCATCGGGGGCTGCCCGGGCGGCGATCTCCATGCCGACGACGCCATTGGCACTGGCGCGGTTGTCGACCACGACGGAGGCGCCGAGGACCTCGGTCATCTTCGGAACCAGCAGCCGCCCCTGTACGTCCGCGGGACCTCCGGGCGCGGAGGTCACGATCAGACGTATCGGCCTCGCCGGCGTGCCCTGGGCCAGCGCATGGGTGGCGGACAGCGCGGCAGCAAGAACACACAGCCAGCCTGCGCGCGAGCGGACCTTGGCCATCGTGACGACTCCTCCAGTGCGTGTGGTGTCGACCCGGGTCATCGGGCGCTCGCCTGGAGGCCTCGATGCCCGCCCGTTCGGGGAACTGCACTTGCGCGGCCGCATGCACGCGCAGGCCACGAGCCTACGCCCGGTCGCCTGGTGTCACAAGAGGCCGCGGAACCCGCGCTGGAGCCGGCCGATCGCGCGCGGTCGACAGCCTGCACGAGATGGCCGGTGCCAACGGCATCTACGACAACTCCCCGCATCACGCGCATGCCGCAGGCGGCGATCCACGGGGCGCCGCGCGGGAGGCCGCCCTTCGCGACATCGGGTCCGCCGATCAGGCTCGAGCGCTCGGGTCGCACCGCGCCCACACCCGCACCGCACCCGTGCCCGCAAGGGCGCCCGAGGTGCCGCGCCGCCGCGAGGTGCCTCAGAGGGTGGGGCTCTTCACCTCGCCGCCGAGGGCCACGAGCCCCCACGGCGTGAGCTGCGCGTCGAGTCCGAACAGGAAGTGCCCGGCCGAGGCGTGGGCGTCGCGGAACATGCGCTGAAGCGGGGAGTTGTCGTAGATGCCGTTGGCCCCGGCCATCTCGTGCAGGCTGTCGACCGCCTCGTTGGCGATCTTCATCGCGACGGCCGTGTTGCGCTTGTAGCGAAGCTTGGTCTCGGTATCCATCGACTCGCCGCGGCAGGTCATCTCCCAGCCGCGGGTGGTATCCGCTCGCAGCCAGGTGTCGGCTGCATCGATGCGTGCACCGGCCATGCCGATGCGCAGCTGCACCGTGGCGAAGTCGCGCATCCGGGCGCCGGTGTAGCTGGTGCTGCGGGCCTTGACCGAGTCCACGCTCGCCTCCAGCATCGCGCGGGCGTTGCCGATCATCGAGCCGGCGATCGCGTGGCCGCCCAGTGCCGCGGCCGGAACGCGATAGAGGGGGCCCGGATGCTCGCGCAGCCCCGGAAACTCGTGGCCGGGACGCGCGACGTGCATCGAGAGCACCCGATGCTCGGGTACGAACACCTCGGAGCAGGCGACCGTACGGCTGCCGGTGCCGCGCATGCCGAGGGTCTGCCAGTCGTCGATGATCTCGTAGTCCTCGCGCGGCACCAGGCAGGAACACCAGTCGATGGCCTTGCCCTCGTCATCCTTCACCACGCAGGCGAGCATGTTCCACTGGGACACATCGACGCCGGAGGAAAACCCCCAGCGACCGGTGAGCAGCAGCCCGCCGTCGACCCGTCGGCCGGTCCCCTGGACGTAGGCGATGCCCGACGCGATCAGCGCGTCCGGATCGGCTCCCCAGATGTCCTCCTGCGCCCGTACCGGCCACTGGGCGAGCTGGCGGTGGTGGGAGCTCAGGTTCGCGAAGGTCCAGGCGGTCGATGCGCAGCCGCGCCCGAGGCGCTCGGGGATCTCGTAGAAGGCCGGCCAGGCGAGTTCCATGCCGCCCCAGGCCCTCGGCTGCTGGAAGCGCAGCAACCCGCTCTCGTGCAGTGCCTCGAGCACCACGTCGGGCATGTGGGTGGTGCGCTCGGTGAGGTCGGCGTGCTCGCGCAGCAGCGGAATCAGCGCCTCGGCGCGGGCGATGGCTTCCTCGAAACCCACGTCGGAGAAGCTCTTCGGCGGAGGCGGCGCAGCGCGGCGGTCGAGCGACGTTCCGGGGGCGGGGGCATTCATGGCGGGCTGACCTCGGGCAGGGCGCCGTCCCCGACCGCGGGACGCGCAGGCAAGGTTGGACGGTAGGACGGGCTCTTGGAATTGTCAATACAAATCCTCCCGGCGACTGCGCGTCAGCCCGCGTCCCCGGGGCGGTGCCATTGCCCGGTGGCGGGCCGAGGCTGCCCCGCACGTCACCGGTGCTCAGGCGGCGGGATCGATCCGAAAGCGCGCGACGGCCGCCTCGTCGACGCACACGCCGAGGCCGGGCGCCGAGGGCAGTGCGAGCGAACCCCGATCAGGGCGCAACGGCGACCGCACGATGTCCTCGGCCAGGTAGTGGCTGCTCGGGGTGATGCCCCAGTCGAGGTTGGGCACGCAGTAGCCCAGGTGAACGAGAGCCGCGGTTCCCACGCTCGACTCGCCTGCCTTGCAGGCGAGGTTGACGTGCAGGCCCAGCGCATCGGCCACGGTCGCCGCGCGCATGAGCCCGGTGAGCCCGCCGAGCTTGAGGGTCTTGAGGTTGACGCCCGTGATCGCGCCTGCCGCATGCCAGTCCATGACATGGCGCAGCGAGTGGGCGGACTCGTCGGCGCACAGCCCGACGCTGCGCTCCCCGGCCACCGCCAGCGCGCCGTCGAGGTCGTCGTCGGCGAGCGGCTGCTCCAGGAAGAGCAGGCCGCTCGCACCCGCCGCCCGTGCGTAGGCGATCGCGTCGTCGCGCCGCATGCCGGTGTTGCCATCCGCGCACAGTCCGCACCCGGCCCCCAGGTGCTCGCGCATGCGGGAGAGGACGGCGATTTCCTCGGCGACCGGCTTGACCCCGACCTTGAGCTTGAACAGGGTGATGCCTTCCCGCGCACGGGAGGCCGCCTCGGCGAGATCCTCGTCGAGCGTGGGATTGGCCAACAGATGCATCACCGCGACGTGCCCTCGCAACGCCCCGCCGAGCAGCGTGGCCACCGGCACGCCGAGGTGCTGCCCGACGAGATCGTGCACGGCCGCGTCGCAGGCGGCGCGGGCGCCGGTGTCGGCGGGGACTGCCTCGGCCATCCGCCGATCGAGCGCGAGGCGTCGAAGCGCATCCGACCCCGCGAGCACCGGCCCGATGCGATCGCGTACGGCCGCCACCATGCCGCCGAGCGTCTCCCCGGTCATCGTGGGCGCGGCCGACGCCTCGCCCCAGCCGGTTCTACCATCCTGCGCGATGATCCGCACCAGCAGGGACTCGGATCGTTCGATGCGCTGGCCGCCGCCCATGAGCACCGGGCGGGCGAGTGGCAGCGAGATCGCCATCGCTTCGACGCGCGCGATCCTCAGCGCAGGGTGAAGCGATCGCTCCACGCCGCTGTCCATGCCGGGCGCCACTTGCCGCTACTCCGGCTGGATGCCCGCGCGCTTGACCACTTCGGCCCAGCGCTCGCGCTCGCGGGCGATCTGCGTGCCGAAGGCCTCGGGCGTGCTGCCGATGATCGAGGCACCGAGATCGGTGATGCGCTTGGCCACCTCCGGCACGGCGAGCGCGGCGACGATGCTGCCGTGCAGCCGCATGACGATGTCGCGCGGCGTGCGCGCGGGTGCCATCACCCCGTACCAGGAGCCGGCCTCGAAGCCCTGCAGTCCGAGTTCGGACAGGGTCGGGACCTCGGGCAGGTTCGGCAGGCGCCGGGCGCCGGCCACGCCCAGCGGGCGGATGCGCTTCGCCTGGATGTTCGGGATCGAGGCGAGGCCGCTGTCGAAGCTCATCGTGATGTTGCCGGCAACGAGATCGGCCATCCCCGGCGCGCTGCCCTTGTAGGGCACGTGGATCAGCCGTGTGCTGGTCATCGCCTGGAACAGTTCGCCCGCGAGGTGCGAGGACGAGCCCTTGCCGAACGACGCATAGGTCAACTTGCCCGGCTGGGCGCGCGCGAGCGCGACCAGCTCCGCGACGCTGGCGGCGGGCACGGCGGGGTGCACCGACAGGATGAAGGGGGCATCCGCGACGTTGCTGATCGGCTCGAAGTCGGCGATCGAATAGGGAAGCTTCGCGTAGATGAGGGGGTTGGTGACGAAGGTTCCGGTGGCGGCCATCAGCAGCGTGTAGCCATCGGGAGCCGACTTCGCGGCGATCTCGGTGGCGATGATGTTCGCCGCGCCGGGCCGGTTGTCGATCACCACGCTCTGGCCGATCGTCCGACTGACTTCCTGCATCAGGATGCGCGAGATCACGTCCGCGCCGCCGCCCGGCGAGGAGGGATTGACGACGCGGATCGCGCGCTGTGGCCACGCGCCTGCCTGGGCAAGCCCTTCGGCAGGCAGGAGGGCGACGGTACCCAGTGCCAGGCCGACGGTGGCGCCGAGCGCAAGGCGAAAGGGCCTCGGTCGGGCACGCGGCGGGCGCGGGTGGGCTGGGGTGGACGCGGCAGAGGGGGCGAGGGTCTCGGTCATGGTCCATCCTCCAGCGCCGGTGTTGTTGTGCGGGTCCGGGCGGCGTATCGTCGGGCCTCGTCAGGCGGCCGCCGGCGCGACCGCTTCGCGAGCGTGGCGAGCCAGGGGTCAATTGTCAAGATGATTGCCATGCGAAGCCGATACTGTGATCACACGGCGCGGCCGTCGCGTCGGTACCGTGGGCCGCGCTGAAGCCCGGCGCGTGCCGCGCCACCGGGAGATCGCCGATGCGCTGCGCGAACGCATCGCCTCCGGCGCCTACGCGCTGGGCGCGCGGCTGCCGACCGAAGCGCAGCTCGCCCATGCGTTCGCGGCCAGCCGCCCGACGCTGCGCCAGGCCCTCGCCGCATTGAGCGGGGAGGGCCTGATCGTCCGCCGGCCGCGAACCGGCTCGGTGGTGATCGCCACCCGTCCCCCGGTGCTGCTCGCCCACGCCGTCAGTTCGGTGGGTGAACTGCTCGACTATCCCGGGGAGACCCGGCGCACGGTGCTGGCGACCGGGTTCGTCACGGCCGATGCCGCGCTCGCGCGCGAGCTGCATTGTCCGCCGGGCAAGGACTGGTTCCGCATCACCACCCTGCGATCACTGCTGCCCTCGGGGCTGCCGCTGTGCTGGACCGAAACCTACGTACTGCCGCAGTACGCGGGCGTCACCCGGCATCGCCACCACCTCACGGTGCCGGTGTGCGAGCAGATCGTCGAGCTGTACGGCGAATCGATCGAGCGCGCCGACGTGGAGATCTACGCGGCGGCCCTGCCCGCGCGCATGGCGCGCCGACTGCGGGCCGGTGCCGATTCGCCTGCGATGGTGGTCATGCGCACCTATCTCGGCAAGGCGGGCGAGGCCTTCCAGACCTCGGTCAGCACCCACCCGGAGTCGCGCTATCGCTACCGGTTCGAACTGAGGCGCCCCGCCAGTGCCGAGCGCGGGGACGGACGACGCCCCGCGCGGCGCGGCTGAGCGCTCGGGCGGCGGAGCGCATCCAGCCGGCCGGGCGCCGCCGGACGCCGGCCCCGGAGGACGCTGCATCCGCCGCGGGGGTCAGTCCATCGGCGGGCGCGCGGATTCGGCCACCACCGGGTTGCTCAGCACCCCGATGCCCGTGATCTCGATGTCCACCGTGTCGCCGGGCCTCATGTTCTGCGGCAGTCCGTCGGTGCCCATCCAGATGACATCGCCGGGTTGCAGCGTCATGTAGCGGCTGATCTCGCTGATGTAGGTCTCGACGTCGAAGATCATGTTGGCGGTGGCGAAGCGGTCCACCTCCTGTCCGTTCAGGCGGATGATCGTCTCCATCGCGCGATAGTCGAGGCCGGTGGTGATCCAAGGCCCCATCGGCTTGAACGTGTCCGCGTTCTTCGAGCGCCACATCGTGCGGTCACCCCGCTGCCAGGTCCGCTCGCTCACGTCGTTGCCGATGGTCCAGCCCAGCACGTGGTCGAGCGCCTTCGCCTTCGGGATGTAGCGACCGCGCTTGCCGATCACCGCGACCAGTTCGCCCTCGTACTGGAACATCTCGCCCGAGTCGGCGGGCTTGACGATGGCCTCCCCGTGCGCGACGAGTGCGCTGTTGGCGCGATAGCCGATGTCCGGTTTCTTCGGAAACACCGGCTCCACGCCGCGCCGGGCCGCGCTCTTCACGATGTGGTCGGTGTAGTTGATGCCTACGCAATAGAACGTCGGCGGCACCACCGGGACGAGGAGCCGCACCGCGTCGAGCCGGTGGCGGGTCGCGGTGGGTCGGTGTCCAGCGAAGGGGTCGCCCTCGACCTCGCTCACCACCTCGCCTTCGACCAGACCCCAACTCGTCCTGCCTCCCGCCTCGAACCTGCACCAGTTCATTGCCGATCCCCCAACGCGCCCGTGTACGCGATCGTCCTCCTGCGGGACGCGAGCGCAGGAGGACGCGGGGCGAGGAGCCGCTCGCCCCTCGCAAGGGTTCAAATCAGGCGGGGATGCGGACCAGTTCCGCCTCCGGCACGCCGGCTCGGTGTCGTGCCACGAAATCCGCGGGATCGATCTCGATGCCCGAGACGTTCCTCCGGTAGGACTCGGAGGAGAAATACGCGAGGTAGTCGGCCTCGTCGGCGAAATTCACGGCCGACAGTTCCACCATGTTCGAGTCCGGGTCCCGGTAGTAGAAGCTCGTCGCCGGGCCGTGGTTGAAGGCGCGTACGGGCTGGATGCCGGCCTCGCGCAGGCACTCGTAGCGCGTGAAGAGGTGGCCCAGGCTCGCGTGGCGCAACTGCATGTGGTGCAGCCCGGGTTCACCGCCGGTCGCGTTCGCGCTGCCCGAGGCCGCGGGAATCTCGAACAGCCCCATGACCTGGGTGTAGGGGTGGGCATGGAAGATGCGGATGAAGGCGATCCGCCACGCGCCCGTCCATGCCGGGCCCGGTGCGGGCTCTCGCAGGAAGAACGCCTTCACGTCCAGCACCGTCTCGTACCACGCGCGCATGGCCTCCCAGCGCGCGGTCTTGAGCACGACCTCGCTGAACCGGGGCGGCGGCCACTGTCCGCCATCGGCCGCAGGGGTTCTCAACGCGGCCCCTGCGCGCGGGTGCCGACGCCCTGGCCGCGATGCGCCTGAACGGGCGTGGTCATTTGGCGGCGAATCGGTCGCGGACCACGATCTCGTCGATCGGGCGGCGGGTGCGTGGTCGCAGATCCTTCTCCCGTACCGCCGGGGCCAGATCCTCGACGCGTCCGCGGTAGCCGACCGCGATCAGCGCCACGGGACGCATCGGCTCGGGGATGGAGAATCCGGCGATCACCTTGGCGGCATCCCAGCCCACCATCGCGTGGGCGGTGAGTCCCATCGCGCAGCCCTGGACCAGAAGGTTCTCCAGGGCGAGCCCGCAGTCGAGCATGAAGCACTGCAGGCCGTCGCGGTCGGGCTGCTCGGACGGATTGCCCACCAGGACGAGCTTGAGCGGGGCGACCGTGGCCCAGGCGCGGTTGCCCTCGCTGAGCGCCTCGTCGTAGGCGCGCACCGCCTCGGGCGACTCGGCGACGAGCAGCCGCCACGGCTGGCGGTTGTTGGAGGACGGCGCCCAGCGGAAGGCTTCGAACAGCGCCTCGGCAACGCCGGGTTCCAGCGGGCGATCGGCGAAATGCCGGTCGCTCCGGCGATGCATCAGGACGTCGAGGGCGGCGGGGCTTGCGCTCATCTTCAGGGGCTCCGATCAGGTGCCCGCGCAGGCGGGCGAGTGATTGAGGGGCGCCCGCGCAGGCGGGCGAGTGGTTGGGGGGCGCCCGCGTCCGCGGGCGGGGCCGTCCGCCCCTGCGGGCGAGGGGCCGACCCTGTCCGCGACGGCGGGCGGTGGCTCTACAGTTCGACGAGATCCATCGCGTCCGGGTTCAATACTCGGGGTCCATCGGGAGTCACGATGACCTGCGGACCGAACTCGACGAAGATCCGGTCCTCGTGCGTGGCCTTGACCTCCAGCGCGAGCACCATGCCGGCCTGCACGGTCGGTTCGGCGGCCGCCCCCGGGCCGGTGGCGGTGAAGTCGCGCCACGCCGGGAGGTCGCGCACCGATCCCTCGAAGCGCCTGCGTCGGGCGCGGGCAGGCAGGGTGCCTGCGGTCATCGGGGCGGCCGGTGGCTCCGAGCCATCCAGTCCCAGCGCGTGGATCTGCGTGATCTCGTGGTAGTAGCCCGCTCGCAGCACCGCGGCGTCGGCCGCGCGCTCGACCTCGCGCCACGGCGTGCCGGGGTGCAGCGCGGCCAGCAGGTCGTGGGTTCCCTCGAACACCGCGTCGCGCAGCGGGCGATACTCGGCGTCGAGCGGGCCGAGCGAGATCGCGTAGTGGGGATGGGCCCAGTAGCCCCCGAAGCGGGTGTAGAGCCCCATCTGCAGCAGATCGCCCGACTGGAGGCGCCGGTCGCTTGCCCGCCGGTTGGTCGGAAAATCCTTGCCCGAGCACAGGTTCGTCCAGAAATCGCCCGCCTGCTCGGCACCGGCCGCCAGCCCTGCCGACTCCATGCAGACGAGGACATCGCGCTCGCGCACGCCGGGGCGCATCATGCGCAGCGCGGCATCGAACTGCAGGTTGGCGATTTCCGCAGCCTTGCCGACCAGCGCGAGTTCCTCCGCGCTCTTGACCATGCGCAGTTCGCGCAGCAGGGGAGCGGCGTCGCGAAAGCGTGCGTGGGGTAGCAGGCGGCGCAGGTTTTCCCAGGTGAACCACGGGATGCTGCCTTCGGCTGCGATGCCCGCGCCGGCCAGTCCGACGACACCGATGGTGCCCGACGAGTGACCGAACTCGCCGATCAGCGCGGCGACCGCGACGCTCTCGCAGCCCTCGGTGCCAGCGTAACCCACGCCCTCCCAGCAGGACTGTTCGTACCAGCGCGCCCAGCTGCCCAGCGTCCACAGCGTCACCGGATCAGCGCGTCGCGGAAACACGAGGCAGCGCTCGCCGGCGTCGCCGTTGTCGATCCAGCGCACGTTGCCGGACTGGCCCCGCGCACGACCCCACACGAACAGGCAGTCGAGCCCGAGGCGATCCATCCCGTCTCGCAGCGCATCCCAGCGCCGGTCGCGCTCGGCGAGCGACAGCGCGCAGTGCGGATCGTCGACACGACCCTGCCGCGGGATGAATCGCGGATCGGCGACCATCCTTCTCCTCCCGGCCCGGATTCCCGGTTGTTGGTGTGGGATTCGCAGTCTATAGTGGGCACGCCCCGAGAACAAAGCCCGGTGCGACCGGGCGGTGGCGGCTTCCGGCTCGCCCGCCGGGCGCGGCCCCGCGGCAGGGGCAGGAGGAGGTTTCATGCAGAGGCGCCTGTACGACCTGGGCCGCGTTGCGACGTTGGGCCTGCTGTTTCCGATCGTCGGTGACGCGCTCGCCCAGGGCGAGGGGTTTCCGTCACGGCCCCTGCGGGTGATCACCGGGTTCGCCGCGGGCGGCGTGAGCGACGTGATCGCGCGTGCGGTCGGCGTGCAGTTGTCCTCCCAGCTCGGTCAGCCGGTGTTGATGGACGTGCGGCCGGGGGCTGGCGGCACGCTGAGCATGTCGATCGCGGCGGCGGCGCAGCCGGATGGCCACACGCTGTACCTCGCGACGCCGACGGTGACGCTGAGTCCGTTGTTCACCGAGCGCAAGCTCGGGCTGGATCCCTTCAAGGCGTTTGCCCCGGTCTCGCTGATCGGCACGGGCCCGACCGCGCTGACCGTCAACCCGCGCCTGCCGGTGAAGACGGTCGCCGAACTCGTCGCCTACGGAAAGACGCGGCCCGAAGGGCTGCGGGTCGGGCATTCCGGCGAGGGATCCATCCAGCATCTGGCCGGCGAACTCTATCGCGTGCGCACCGGCGCGCAGCTGACCCCGATCGCCTATCGCAGCGGGCAGGCGTCCATCGTCGCTGCCATCCAGGGGGAAGTGGAATTCACCTTCGTGCCCCTGTCATCGGCCCTGCCGCACGTCGAGGCGGGACGCCTGCGTGCGCTCGGGGTCACCAGCGCGAAACGGGCGCGTGCCGCGCCCGATGTCCCGGCGATGGCCGAGACCCTGCCCGGGTTCGACATCTTCTCCTGGTATGGCCTGCTGGTGCCTGCCGCGACCTCGCGCGGGATCGTGCAGCGGCTGGCTTCCGAACTGAGGCGCGCGCTCGATGCGCCCACGCTGAGGGATGTGCTCGAGCGGCAGGGACTGGAGGTGCAGGCGAGCACGCCCGAGGCGTTCGGCCAGCTGATGCGCGAGGATCACCGGCGCTGGGTCGCGCTGGTCAAGGAAGCGGGACTCGTGCTGCGGTGAGCGAGGCGAAGTCCTGGCGCGCCCCGAAGCCCGCCGCGCACGCGCTGCCTCGGCCACGGGATGTCCTGTGCCTCGAGGGTCGCGGGCGATGCGCGTTCGCCCGGACGCTGCCCCAGCGTCCCGAGGGTAAGGCGGGCGCAGGTGTCCTCGCGAGCGGAGGCGCGCCATCCGGCGCCGCAGGAGCCGGGGGCGTTGGCCGCGGCCCCGGCGACGGGGCCGCGCATGCGCATGCGCGAGCGTGGGGTCGGCGCAGTCGTGCGCGCCACGTGGGTGAACGACCATCCGGAGCAGGGAGCAGAGCCAGTGGAAGCGAGTGAGCGGCGGCATTGCGCGCGGAGGCGTGCGGGTCTGTGGGCAGCGGGTTTTGCGGCGATCACGGCGAGTGCCCTGTCGCTCGCCGGCGAGCCACCGAAAGACTTCCCGGTCCGGCCGCTGCGCCTGGTCTCGCCGTTCGCGCCCGGTGGCAATACCGACATGGTCGGCCGCGCGATCGCGCCCCGGCTCGCCGAACGCCTGGGCCAGAACGTGCTGGTCGAGAATCGCCCGGGTGCCGGCGGCATCATCGGCACGAACATCGTGGCGAAGGGAACGCCGGACGGGCACACGCTGCTCTTCGCCAGCGGTGCGTTCACCTCGGTCGCTGCGACTGCCGCGAAGCTGCCCTACGACGCCGAGCGCGACTTCTCGTGGGTGTCGATCGTCATCACCTATCCGTTCGCCGTGGTGGTGCGCCAGGAGTCCCCGGTGCGCAACATCGCCGGCCTGATCGAGCTCGCGCGGCGCAACCCGGGCAAGCTCAACTATGCATCGGTCGGCAACGGGTCGGTGTTCCATCTCGCCACCGAACTGTTCAGCAGCATGGCGGGCGTCGAGATGACGCACATCCCGTACAAGGGTGGTGCCGAGACCCTGTCCGAACTCGTCGCCGGGCGAGTGGACGTGATCTTCGCGACGCTGACCGGCGTCTATGGCCAGGTGCAGTCGGGACGCGTTCGTGCGATCGCCGTGGCCTCGACCGAGCGGACCCGGCAGTGGCCGGACGTGCCGACGGTGGCCGAGACCGTGCCCGGGTACGAGGTCACCTCGTTCGCGGGCCTCGCCACGCCGGCGGCGACGCCCGCGGCGATCGTCTCGCGGCTCAACCGGGACGTGCATGCGGTCCTGAAGCAGCCGGAGATCGCGAAGCTGTTCGTCGAGTTGGGTGGCGACGTTCGGTTCACGACGCCAGCCGAGGCCGCGCGCCAGGTGAGCGGGGAGATCGCGAAGTGGCGGCGGATCGTGGCCGCGCGCAAGATCGAACTGCAGTAGGGCAGTCGCCCGCTACTCGGGCTTGATGCCCGCCTCGCGCGCCACGCGGGTGAAGCGGGCGATATCGCCCCGGACCTGCTGGGCGAACTGCTCGGGCGTGCTGCCGATCACCTGGAAGCCTGCCCGCTCGAACAGCTCGCGCACCTCGCGCGACTCCACCGCGCGTACCGCCTCGGCGTGGAGGCGCGCGACGACCTCCCGCGGGGTCGCCGCCGGCGCGAACAGACCGAACCACGCGCCGGCGGTGAATCCGGGCATGCCGGCCTCGGCGAAGGTCGGGATGTCGGGCGCGATCGCCATGCGCGCGTTCGAGCCGACGGCGAGCACCCGCAGCCTGCCGTTGCGCAGGTGCGGCAGCGTCGACTGCAGCGCGTCGAGTCCGGCCATCACCTCGCCTCCGAGCAGCGCCGTCGCGGCCGGCGCACTGCCCTTGTAGGGGACGTGGTTCATCCGGATGCCGGCGGCGGCATTGAGCGCTTCGGTGGCGAAGTGCGGATAGCTGCCGACGCCGAAGCTCGCGTAGGTGATCTCGCCCGGACGCTTGCGCGCGAGCGCAACCAGGTCCTTGAGCGATTTCACCGGCATCGACGGATGCACGAACAGCGCGAACGGCGCATCGGCGAGGTTGGTGATCGGCGCGAGGTCGCGCAACGGGTCGTAGGGCAGCTTCTCGAACATCGCCGCGGTGGTGGCGACATGTCCGACCGCACCGAACAGCAGCGTGTAGCCGTCCGGCGCCGACCGCACGACCAGGTCCACGCCGATGGTGCCGGCGGCTCCGGGGCGGTTGTCGATCACGAAGGGCTGGCGCAACTGCTCGGTGAGCCTCTGCATCACCGGGCGGGCGACGAAGTCGGGGTTGCCGCCCGCCGGAGTGGGCACGATCACCCTCACCGAGCGCACCGGGTAGGTCTGGGCCGCCAGGGGCACGGAGACCAACAGCAGGGACAGGGCCGCGAGGGTGGCGTTCGCGCGGGGCGCGTGCAGCAGGGGCGCAGATGGCATATCGTCCTCCGGGTGCGCGCCGGTCGGGTGCCGGCGTCGCGCATTCGCACATCATAAATGAGCCGGGCGTCGGCGACGCAGCGGCCGAGGGGGACTCCGTGAGTCGGCAACGCGTGCTCGAGGTGATCGATCCGGGCATCCATCGTTTTCTCGGCGATGGCGTGCACTACCGCGACCTGATGGATCTGCGTGACCGCATCGGCCAGTGGTCGCAATGGTGCGGGGCATGGATCGAGGCCGGATCGCAGGCAGAGGCGCGCGGGGACGCAGCGCTCGCCGCGGGCGCGCAACGCACGGGTGCGCGCGAACTGGCCCGCGCGGCGTTGTACTACCACTACGCCCAGAACCTCTACTACGACGACGCCCGGCAGAAGCGCGACGCGCACGATCGCAAGGTGGCGGTCTTCGCCCGCGCCGCGGCGAGGCTCGACCCGCCCCTGGTTCCCGTGAGCATTCCGTGGGCAGGCGGCTCCCTGCCGGCCTACCTGCGCCTGCCGCGCGGGGTGGAGCGGCCGGCGTGCGTGATCCTGCTCGGCGGGCTCGACACGACCAAGGAGGACTACATGGTCGTGAACGACCTGTGCGTGGAGCGCGGCCTGGCCACGATCGCCTTCGACGGTCCGGGGCAGGGCGAACTGCTCTTCACCCATCGCTGGCCACGCGACTTCGAACGGTCGGTGGTCGCGGTCGTCGACTTCCTCGAACGCTGTCCGGATGTCGATGCCCGGCGCATCGGCATCATCGGGCGCAGCACCGGCGGCTACTATGCGCCGCGGGCCGCGGCGCTGGACGATCGAATCCGGGCGGCCGTGTCCTGGGGGGCGATGGCGCACCTTCGCAACATGGCGGAGATCCCGCGCGTGACGCTGGACGGCTTCATCTACGTGAGCGGGACGCGCAGCGCCGAGGAGGCGCGCGAGTACTTCTCGTGCATCGATCTCGAGGCGACCGGCTCCCGCATCCGGTGCCCGCTGCTGGTGGTTCACGGCGGACGCGACACGATCACCCCGATGGACAACGCGACCCTGATGATGGCCGCGGCCGCAGGTCCGCTCGAGACGCTGATCTGGGAGGACAGCGGCCACTGCTGCCACGACCGCTCGCACATCGTGCGACCGGCGATGGCCGACTTCATGGTGCGGCGGCTGCAGTAGCCCGCCGGGCACCCACGAGCCCGCGCCGTGCTCAGGCCGTCGCCAGCTTGCGACGGATGTCCTCGGTCCACGCCTCGTGCGACATGAAACCGGGAAGCCGGCTCAGCTGGCGCTCGATGCTCGCCCACAGTTCGTCGTCGGGCAGCGAAAGGTCGACCGGGATCCGGCACGGTTGCGGGACGTACCATGGCGTGCCGATCAGCAGTTCGACGCGGTTGCCCTCCGGGTCGAGGAAGTAGCTCGACAGGGCGTTGCCGTGCGTGATCGGCCCGAGCAACTGGACTGGCTCGTCCTTCAGCGCCGCGTGCATCTCGCGCAGGGTGTCGAGCCCGTCGAGCCGGAACGACAGCTGGTTGATGATGTTGAAGCCGAGGTCGCGCGGGCGGCCCGAAGCGAACACGAGCTGGTGGTGCTCGGATTCGTCGCGTGTCATGAACACGATTTCCCCGTCGGGGCGCACCCCGCGATCGGTAATCGTGAAGCCCATGAAGCGGGAATAGAAGTCGACCATCCGGTGGATGTCGGTGACGAAAAGACCGACGTGGCTCAGCCACAGCTTGCGCTTCGCGCTCATGGTGCCTCCCTCGTGCCCGGCCCGCGGCGTCCCGTGCTGGACGGGGCGGGTTCGCGAGTGACACTATAGCCGCAAGCGCGCGGACCGTGCCGGCCACCCGGCAGGCCGGGCCGGAGCGCGCAGAGCCTGCACAAGGCCACGGCGGAGGAGAGCGATGGACGATCGTGGGCACGGGTCGACGGCCGGGTTCGCGTCGACGCGGTCGAACGAGGGCGGCAGCGCGACGGGGCGCCGCGGGCGGGTGCGGGGGCCACGCGGCGCGGCGACCGCCGGGCGTTGTCCGGACATCCATCCGGGCGCGCACTCCGGACGGACGTCGCGGGTGGCCCGGGTCGCTGCGCTCCTCGCGCTCGTTGTGGCCACTTCGGCGACCGCGCAGGAGTTTCCGTCGCGTCCGCTTCGACTGGTGGTGGCCTCCGGCCCCGGCGGTGGCACCGATCTCACCGCCCGCAACGTGGCACGGACGCTGTCCGAGCACCTGAAGGTGGCCGCATTCGTCGAGAACCGGCCGGGGGCGGGTTCGGCGACCGGCACCGGTTTCGTGGCCAAGGCGCCGCCGGACGGGTACACCCTGCTCTTCGGCAGCGGCAGCTCGATGGTGATGAATCCGTTCCTCTACCGCACGCTCGCCTACGACTCGGGTCGGGATTTCGTGGTCACCGGGTTCGTGGCCGCCTATCCGTTCGTGCTGGTGTCTCGGCCCGACCTGCCGGCGGGCAACCTGGCGGAACTCGCGCGCCTTGCGAAGGAGCGCCCCGGGCGGCTGACCTACGCCTCGGCAGGCTCGGGCAGCCTCCAGCACGTCTGGGCGACCATCCTGTTTCGCGCGATGGGCCTGGACCTGATCCACGTGCCCTACAAGGGCGCGTCGATGGCGCATCCGGACATGATGGCCGGTCGCATCGATCTGATGTTCGACAACCTGTCCGCGTCGCTCAAGCACGTGGAGTCCGGGCGGCTGAAGGCACTCGCCGTCTCCCCGGCGAAGCGCGCGGCTGCGCTGCCGCAGGTGCCGACCGTGGGCGAGAGCGGCGTCGTCTCGTTCGACGGCGAGTCGTGGATGGCGCTGTTCGCACCCTCGGCCACGCCCCAGGTCGCGGTCGATCGCCTGCGCGCGCTGCTGCTCGACGTCGTGGCCGATGCCGAATTCGGCGCGCGAGTGGTGCAGGCCGGAGGCCGGGTGATGTCGGTGCCGGCAGCGCAGCAGGATGCGTTCCTCAAGTCGGAAATCGAGCGCTGGGGCCGGCTGATCCGCCAGCACGGCGTCAGCGTGGAGTAGCCCGTGCGCCCGCCGCGCGCTCGCGATGGTTGGCAGTGCCGGGTCGAGCGTGCTTCGCAATCCGGCCGGCGATCCGCGTGCGCCGGGCGTGCGAGCTCACCGGGTGATCGCCGAGCCTCCCTGCCCCCACACCTTTCAACCGCAACCCGCATGCAAGGAGGAGACATGCTTAAAGGAGGAGACATGCCACAAGGGAGAGACATGCCGCTGTTGCTGAAGCTGGCCGGCGCCGTGCTGGCGTTGTCCGTGGCCGCGCCGGTGCTGGCGCAAGCCAACTATCCGAATCGCCCGGTACGGGTGATCGTCGGCTCGGCGGCCGGAGGGGGTTCGGACTTCATCGCGCGGCCGATCCTGGCGCGCGTGGCCGAGACGATGGGGCAGCCTTTCGTGATCGAGAACCGCGCGGGAGCCTCCGGGATGATCGCGATGGAGGTCACCGCCAAGGCCGCGCCGGACGGCTACACGCTGCTGGTCGGCACGATCGGCAACTTTGCGTCCAACACCGCGGTGCATCCGAAGCTTGCCTACGATCCGATCCGCGACTTCCAGCCGATCACCAAGCTCGTCGACGCGCCGTTCCTGCTGTCGGTCAATCCGTCGGTGCCGGCCAATACCCTGCAGGAATTCGTGGCCTGGGTGAAGGCGAATCCCGGCAAGGTGACCTTCTCGTCCTTCGGCATCGGCTCCTTTGCGCACCTGCTCGGCGAGTATTTCAGCCAGCGGATCGGCGTGCCGATGGTGCACGTGCCGTACAAGGGCAGTGCACCGGCCATCGCCGACCAGGTCGCCGGACATGTGCTGTCGGCTTTCGATTCCACCCAGTCGCAGATCGCCCATGTCCGCGCAAAACGCCTGCGCGCGCTCGCCATGGGATCCGCGACCCGGGCACCCAGCATGCCCGAGGTGCCGACGTTCGCCGAGGCCGGGATGCCCGATTTCGAGGCGGTCGCTTGGTGGGGACTGTTCGGTCCGGCGAAACTGCCGCGGCCGATCGTCGACGCGCTTCACGCGGAGACGGTCAAGGCGCTGGCGACGCCGGACGTGCGCGAGAGGCTGGCGGGCCTGGGCGCGATCCCGGTGGGTAACACGCCCGAGGCGTTTGCCGCCCAGGTGAAGGCCACGATCGACCTGCACGTGAAGATTGCGCGCACGGCGAACATCAAGGCCGAGTAGTCGTCGCCGGGTCCGGGGGCGGGTGCGCCCCCGGTGCGGTGGCGCGCACGCCGCGCCCTCGAGCCGTGAGGCGGGCAGGGTAGGGTGCCCGGGGTCCCGGCCCCGGGCTCCGCTCCGGACGCACGGCCGGTGGCCGGGCGGAAGGCCAGGGTGGGGCGCCGCCCGCTGCCCCCGGGTGGCGCGCGGTGCAGACCGGTCGGGGTCGCCGCATACCCTCGCGCGGGTGCAGGGCGCGGCGCGACTGCGCCGGTTCCGACCCGCAGTCGCGTCCGGGGCAGGCGGAGCAGGCGGCTCGTACCTCAGGGCAAGGGGTAGGCGTTCTCGGCGCGGCCGGTGGTGAGCAGGTGGTAGTAGCTGCTCACGAAGAGGTTCATCCGGTAGTAGTTGCGCACGTCCTGGTACTCGCTGAAGCGCACGGTGCGAACGATCTCCTCGCGCGACAGGCCCTTGGCCACGGCCGCCCGCATGCCGCGGTCGAAGTCCTCGAGCATCTTCGCCTGCTGCAGCACATGCTCGCGGCGCCCGATGTCGCCGTGGCCCCCGAGGTAGGTCTCGACGTCCATCGCGGCGATCTTGCGCAGGATGTCCACCCAGGCGGGGATGGACGGCGTGAACGAGGGATTGGGCCAGCTGTTGCGGGAGAACGGCCCGCCCGCGAACAGCACCCGCTCCTTCGGAAAGCGCACGAACGTGTCGCCCGGGTTCTGTCCCGCACCCAGGTAGAGCAGTTCCACCGTCCTGCCCCCGAGGGTGAGGGTGAGGCTGGAGTCGAAGGTGATGTCGGGCAGTACCACCGTGACCTCCTTCGGGTCGTACTGGCGCTGCCGGAAGTAGCCTTGCCGGCGCTTCATCTCGATGCCGAAGTGGCTCTTCATCATGCCGGCGGTGTCGCGGTGGGCGATGAACCGCGCGCCCTCGCGCCTGAACACGGAATTGCCGAAGTAGTGGTCGCCGTGCGCGTGCGTGTTCACCACCCAGCGGATCGGCTGGTCGGTGGTCTTGCGGATCATCGCCAGCAGTTCCTCGGCGCGGCGCGGATGCTGGCGGGTGTCGATGACCAGCACGCCCTCGTCGGTCACCATCCACGCGGCATTGGATTCCTGGTGGTGGTACATGAAGTACAGCCCCGGCGCCACCTCGGTCACGGCGATCGGGATGTTCTTCTCGAGCACCTCGCCCTGGCCACTGGCCTGGGCCCAGGCCGGTACCGGCAGCAGCGAGACGAGCATCAGGGCCAGCGCGGCCAACCCTCGTGCGGCTGTGATCATGGTGTTCCTCCCGTGTCGCGGCTTGGGTCGGGTGGTGTTCCGGACGCCGCGATGTACCCCCCTTCGCATTCTGCCCGATGACCTCGCCCCGTGGCAGGGGGGCGGCCGCCGCGACCGCCGACCGGGGCGATATCCATCCGGTCGGCGCGCGTGCGATCATTCGGCGATTCCACCGATTCCCCGACAGGAGCAGATGATGGGCCTACTGGATCAGATTCTCGGCGGCGTCCTTGGCGGACAGGCTGGCGGCCTGCCCGGCGCAGCGGGCGCCGGAGGCGCGCAGGGAAACCTCATGCAGCTCGTGCTGCAACTGGTCAACAGCTATCCCGGCGGATTGCAGGGCCTGATCGCGCAGTTCGGGCAGGCGGGCCTCGGCCAGCAGGCCCAGTCGTGGGTCGGTACCGGCCAGAACCAGTCCATCTCGGCCGAGCAACTGATGCAGGCCCTGGGCTCGGGGCCGCTGCAATCGCTCGCCAGCCAGTTCGGCCTGGACCACCAGCAGGCGGCCAGCGGCCTGGCCGGATTGCTGCCGGATGTCATCGACAAGCTCACCCCCAGTGGGCAGGTGCAGGACCAGGACATCTCCGCCGGACTGGATCTGCTTCGCGGCAAGCTCTTCGGCTGAGTACCCGAGGCGGGGCGCTCGCACGCGGACGCCGCCCGCGTGCGGGGTCGCGGCCGGCTGAAGGACCTTCGGTCGAGCCGAGCCTCGGACGGGATGTTCCGCGGCTCGCGTCCGACCGTGGGCTCCCGACGGGCGAGACGGTTCCCGGGCCGTTGCATGGCGCACTCGCGCGCGTGGCAGCGGCAGCCGGCCGCCCCCCGGGCACATCCGGGCTCCTGCGCCCCTCATGGTGAGTTCCATGCCCTTGAAGTCCAGCTTCGGTTCGATCGCCGTGCTTGGCACCGGCGCCATCGGCAGCAGCATTGCCGCAGACCTCGTCCGCGAAGGGCATGACGTCACCCTCGTCGACCAGTGGCCCGCCCACGTGGAGGCGATGCGCGCGCAGGGCCTGACCCTCGCGTTTCGCGATGCCGACACCTTCAACGTTCCGGTGCGGGCGTTGCACCTGTGCGACCTCGCGAGCGCGCGACGTCGCTTCGACCTGGTGTTCCTGGCCTCGAAGTCGAACGATGCGCGCTGGCTCGCGGAGTTCATCCGGCCCTGGCTTGACGAGGACGGGGTGCTGGTGGGGGCGCAGAACGGGATGAACGACGAGGCGCTCGCCGGCATCCTCGGGGCGCGTCGGGTGATCGGCTGCGTGGTTGAACTCCAGGCCGAACTGTTCGAGCCCGGCCGCATCCAGCGCAACACCCTGCGCGAGCGCACCTGGTTCACGGTCGGGGAACTCGACGGCGAGTATTCGCCGCGGGTGCGCGAGGTGTCGGCGCTGCTGGGGAAGGTCGGGCGCTGCGAGGTCACCGCGAACATCACCGGGGCGAAGTGGACCAAGCTGATCGCGAACACGATGACCATGGGGCCGTTCAGCCTGTTCGGATTGCGCAACTTCGAGGCGGCCGCGCTGCCGGGCATGTTCGAGCTGTCGGTGCGGCTCGGGCGCGAGTCGCTCGCCGTGGGGGCTGCGCTGGGCCATCGCATCGAGCCGATCTTCGGCATCCGCGCCGACGAGTTCGCCGGCTCCAGCGACGAGAACCTGGTCACCACCATGCAGACCCTGCTCTCGCATGTCGGGCGCGGGCGTACCGCGCCCATCCACGACCACCTCAAGGGACGCGAGAGCGAGATCGCGTGGATCAGCGGACTCGTCGCGAAGCGCGGGCGGGAACTGGGCATCGCGACGCCGGTGAACGCCGCCGTCGCCGAGCTGGACCGGCAGATCAACGCGGGCGAGCGGGTGATGGGCGCCGCGAACCTCGAGGCGCTCAGGGCCCTGGCGGGGGATGCCCCCGGCTCGTCGGGGCAGGGGGCAGCTTCCACCCCGGCCTGACGCGCGTGGCGCGGCGGCGGGCCAGGCGCGGCGTCAGGCGTCGAACACCGGCGTGCCGTGGCGCCCCTCGGCGCGTATCCGCCAGTAGGCCTCCTGCAGGCGCTGCGTGACCGGCCCCGGAACGGCATGACGCACGGGCCGGCCGGAGACCTCGCGCACCGGCAGCGCCGCGCCGGAGGTGCTGCAGGTGAAGACCTCGTCGGCGACGAACAGGTCGAAGGCGCCCAGCGCGCGGATCTCCAGCGCGATGCCCAGTTCGCGCGCGAGCTCGCAGAAGGTCATGCGGGTGATGCCGGAGAGGACGCCCTCGGCGGGCGTGAGGAGCACGCCGTTGCGAACCGCGAACAGGTTCGAGCGAGGCGCCTCCTGGACCAGGCCTTCGGGCGACAGCCAGACGGCGTCGTCGTAGCCGGCCTCGGCCGCCTCGATCCGCGCGAGGTTGTACTGCAGCCGGGAGATGTGCTTGTAGCGCGGGTCCAGCGAATTGCCGGACATCCCGCGCTGGTGGCTGACCATCAGGCGGATGCCGTTCGCGCGCTGCTCCTCCGAGCCGATGAACAGGTAGGGCGATGCGGCGATGAACACGTTGGGCGTGCAGGCCCGAAGGTCGGACGTGCCGGGCGGCTGGGCGCCGCGGGTGACGATGATCCGGGTGCCCGCCTCGCGCAGTCCGCTGCGCCGGGTGGTCTCCAGCACCGCCTCGCGCCACTGGGCCCGGGACCATCCCGGGGAGAGGCGGGCGGCATGCATGGACGCATCGAGCCGGTCGAGATGATCGTCGAGCCGGAACATCGCGCCCCGCCAGGTCGAGATCACCTCGTAGACGCCGTCGCCGAACTGCAGGCCCCAGTCGAAGAAGGAGACGTGGGCCTCCCCCGCGGCGAGGTAGCGGCCGTTGACGTAGACCTCGGGCGGGTTCGCCATGCGAATGTCCTCGAGTTCGGCGGGTGCGCACCGCGGTGCGCGCGACAGGTCCGGAAAGAGTGAAAAGTATACGGGAGCGCCGTCTTCGCCCGCGCCACGCCGCGAGGCCAGCGGGCGTCGCGCCTGGCGCACGCGCCCCATGGGTCCCGCGACCCCGGCGAGCCCGCCGCGGACCGGTGCAGGCCCCGCTGCGGCCGGCGCCGGGACCCGGCCGCAGCGTCCGCGACGGTTGCGCGAGGTTGGATCGCCGGCGCATCATCGGGACCGGGCGGTGACCTCGCGGCATGCACAAGACCGGGGCATCGCGCCGTGCGATCGGGCACGCGTCGACAAGGAGGGGTGGAATGCGACAGGTCTCGCGCAGGCTGATCGCGGCCGCGTTGTGTGCCGGCGTGCCGGCCTCGGCGCTCGGTCAGGGCACCGCGTTTCCGTCGCGGCCGATACGGGTCGTCTGTCCGGCGGCGCCGGGCGGCATCTCGGACCTGCTGAGTCGCGTCGTCGCCCAGCGCCTGCCCGCGCTGATCGGCCAGCCGGTCATCGTGGACAACCGCCCCGGATCGGGCGGGCATCTCGCCGGCGAGTTCGTCGCCCGCGCGCCCGCCGACGGGTACACGCTGCTCAAGGCGACCATCGGGCATAACGCCGCCTACGCGATGTATCGCTCGCTGTCCTACCAGCCAGGCCGCGACCTGCAGCCTGTGGTGCTGCTCGGCGAGTCGCAGGGGGTCCTGGTGGTGCATCCGGCCCTGCCGGTCAAGTCCGTGCAGCAGTTCGTCGCGCTGGCGAAATCACGCCCGGGCGAACTCAACTACGGCTCGGCCGGGGCGGGAACCGCGATCCACATGGCCGCGGAACTGTTCAAGTGGACGGCTGGCATCAACCTCACGCACGTGCCCTACAAGGGCAGCGGGCCGGCGATGGCCGACCTGATGGGCGGGCAGATCCAGGTGATGTTCGAGAACGTGGCCACGGCGATCCCGTTCATCAAGGCGGGCAAGGTACGCGCGCTGGGGCTGACGGGGCGAGACCGCGTGGCGGCCCTGCCCGACGTGGCCCCGATTTCCGATGCCGGGCTGAAATACGAGGCGCTGCCCTACTACACGATCTCGGCGTCGAGCAAGGTGCCGGCGGAGATCCTGCGCCGACTCAACGCGGACCTCGACGCGATGATCCGCCAGCCGGACCTCGCGAGCCGCTGGTCGGAGCTGGGCATCGTTCCGCTCGGTGGCTCGCTGGAGGATGCCGCGAAGCGCAATGCGGTCGAGACCGAGAAGTGGACCGCGGTGATCAACGCCGCCTCGATTCGCGTGGACTGAACTTTCGCGGGGCGCCCTCGCGTCCCGCACCAACGAGGAGCCGACATGCCTGCCGCCAGCCTTTCCTTCGACCACTCGCACGTGATCAGCCCCGACCCCTACGGGACGGTGGACTGGTACGTCGACCGCCTCGGCGGGAAGGTGGTTCGCGACGTGACCATCGCGGGCGCGCCGCAGATCTACATCGCCTTCGGCGGCGGGATGGTCATCGTTCGCGGGCAGCGCCCGGGGGAGACGGCGATCGACAAGCCTTCGGTGCAATGGGGCCTCGACCACTTCGGCCTGCGGGTGAACGGCGACTATGACGCGCTGTGCGCGGAATTGCGCGGCAAGGGCGTCAAGTTCCTGATGGAGCCGACGGTGGTCAACCCGGCGACCCGCATCTCGTTCATCGAGGGCCCCGACGGCGTGAGCATCGAACTGCTCGAGCGCAAGGACTGATCGGTCGGGGCGGGGGCATGCGCGCATGCACGGAGGCGGGCAGCGGCCAGC